>CAUZJP010000268.1:0-2515 GCA_963580235.1 Candidatus Thalassarchaeaceae archaeon | reverse complement strand
TTCGAAGTTGATATTCGGAGTGGACCACGTATTCCCGGTGGAGCTCACCGAACCTGTCTGCGAACCGTCTATGGACATTGAGAACGCCACAGATTCACCGTCTGGGTCACTGTACTGCCCCTGCATTGACCACTGCGACCCATCCCACTCGGTGTTCATTATCACCAACACGGGCGGTGAAGACTCTTTTTTCAAACCAATATCATACACGTGCTCGAGAGAGTATATCTCGTTGGTGCCAACGACACTGACCCAGACTCCTACCGGACCGGGCAGCGAGTTGGATGAAGAGAGATCTATTGTGACCTCTCCAGTAAATGTAATCGTGGAAGTGGGTGAAGACTGGCCGTCCTGAATCAGACCAATCTCGATTTCCAAATCAGGCCAGTCTGAAGTTGGGCTGATTGTAATCGGATGAGGGTCGCTTAGAGTCTGCATGGATGTCGAAAGAGAGAACGGCACGCCTAGGTTCCACGTCCTGTTACCAGTGTTCTGCCCTGCTGAGTCGACAGCCTCGCAAGTCACTTCTGCGGTGCTGCCACGAGGAATTTCGGCCCACCAAGAGCGATCACCGCCCTCTGACAACTGTAGTGAGGGGGCACCGGTGCATCGGACATCCAACTTGGAGACACTGCCTTCGTCAGAGAACCATAGAGAGACATCTTCCCAGTACGCCCAGACGTGCTCCCCTCCGCTGGGCGAGGGGAACCACGCGCCCTCTGGAGGGGCCGCATCAGTCCACTCAGGGGGATCATCGACTGGAATCGGAGCTGTGGTGAAGTCCGCGAATAGGTCTTCGCCAAGCGGCCAATCGATTCGAGGGGAGTCGGGGCTGAGGCTGTAGGTCAGGCTGCCGTCAGCATTCTCTGTGATTGAGTACGTCGAGGAGCCGTCGCCAATGCAACTGCCCCGGAGCGGCGCCTGACCGCCCGCGGTCTCCTCGTCCAGTCCTACATCTCTGCCTTCGCACTCATCCCACAGGTCGAGTCGCAGGTCTTGAGTAACGGGGAATGTGAAGTCGAGTTTCGCCCCGGTCATATTGGAGGCGTTGAGCACCAGTGTGAAGTTGCTGCTGTCAAAGAAGCCATGGATGACCACCGTCGCGTTCAGCCATAGTTTGATGCGGCATTCATCGACGCCTTGAGAGGCCGCGATATCGGTATCACAGTCGCGGTTTTCATCTGGAATCACCGGCACCTCCTCACAGTCGTTGCCGAAGGCGGAGGTGCAGTCGCGGATTTGCGAGTGCCTAACTGGGACAATGTTGAACTCCTGGATATCGACTCCGTCCTCCTCCCAAGAGCTGTTCTTCCAGTCTACTCCAACTCCACCTCTGTGAGATGGGCCGTCCCGGATACCTATTCGAGTCAGCGTGTGTTCAATGCACTCGCTCGCGAGCGCGCGGAAGAACTCTCTCTCATCAGTGGAGACCCAACTGTCACCACCATCATTGGGGTCAATATCGGCCATGAACTCGTCCATCGATACGCGCAGATCGTCAGCCAGTGTCTCATTGATCCAGGCGACTGCCTGGACGTCTGCCGACCCCCAGTCCTCATTCACTACGATGTCGAAGGACGCGTGGGTGTACTCGAACAGGTTCTCAAAGGTAATCGAACCACACTGTTCCTCTAGAGAACCCCCTCCTCCCAGTTGTTCCTTGCGTAATGACTCGTCATCCAAGTGCTCGGCTTCGCGGCCTGCCGGGATCGATGACGTCAGCATCGAGAACATCATCAGAAGAGCGATGACACTGGCAACGGAAACCCTGCCCACGTGATACCTGTCTGAAGCAAGCAACATGATTCTATCGTCCATGTGAATATAGATTTAGGGAGCCCTAAATTCATATATATGGGCAATGTCGCACTTGCATAGCAGGCGTAATTATGTGGTCAGATTTCTTGGCAGGATCACTGATTGGACTCAGAGAGGCTGTTGAAGCCGCTCTGATTATCGGCGTGCTGATGACATGGCTGGTGCGCAGTAATCGTGGTTCACTTTCCAATTGGGTTTGGTACGGAGTTGGGGCCGGAATCGCCGCCAGCCTAGTGGTCGCTGCCCTATTCGCTTGGGTATGGGGCGGTTTGGAGTCTTTCGAAGAGCACGAGGCGTTGTTTGAAGGCGTACTTGAGATATTTGCTGCACTTCTGCTAACGCTCGTCATCGTTCACTTCATCCGTCACCCTTCGGCGCGCGAACTGGAGAATTGGGCCGAGGAGACGTTCAAACAGAAGCACGGAATGGGTTTGTTCCTGATTTCATTCCTGTCAGTATGGAGAGAAGGCTCCGAGACGGTAATATTCATCGGCGCCGGGACTGAGGGAACTGACGCAATCGTGGGTGTATTCTTTGGAATCGTCGTGGCCACGGGGTTCGCATACGCGTTCTTCACACGCGGTATGGAGGTCGATATCTCCAAGCTGTTCAAGATTACCAATGTCCTGCTGATTCTTTTCGCAGCCGGTCTGGTTGCCCATGGCTTTCACGAGCTCCAGGAGGCCGGCGTCGCTCC
>CAUZJP010000267.1:0-2530 GCA_963580235.1 Candidatus Thalassarchaeaceae archaeon | reverse complement strand
GTATGGGCACTGGAGAACAGAAGTCTTGCACGGCTCGTTAGCGACCAGCATTCCGCGGTGGGTGCAGACATTGGAGATACAGCGAGTGCGCTCCCCCCCAGTGAGAAGAAGCGGTTCTCTCAGGAGTACCTCGAGATGCTGAAGCGGGATGACATTGAACTCTTCGAGTTGGTTGAGGTGAGCGGCGAAGTGCCAGTTTCTTGAGAATCTTGAGCGTACCTGCTCAAAGGTCGCCGAATCGGTGTAGAATCGAGAGGGCAGAGTCTCAGCCTTGCGAATGTCCGGGTCGATGAGAGGCAACTTGCTACCTCACAGGGCCAGTTCACCGCGCACGAACTTGATGTAGCGCTGCTCCTCGTTCTCCTCGAACGGATGCTGGCCTATGTTCTGCTGGTAGGCAATTCCTATCCAATCTCCATCGGGTCCGAGAACAGTCTCGAAAAAGTCGTGCAGGGCGTGAGTGTCACCGTTGTCCTCCTCGTATTGAGTCACCACATGCAACGGCGTCGGGTCGGCTACTTGGAAGTCCCATGTGTCGTTCTCCTGAGGCTCTCTCAAGGCGCCAGCGTAGAGGAACCACTCCTTGCCCGCGGTGTAGCCGTCCTCGCTGTTGTTCTGACTGAAATCTAGCCCGTAGAAGGCGATGCTCACGACATTGGTCTCGCTAATCGAGACGAAGGGATACATGTTGATTCCTCGCTCAAACGGTGTCGCGTTCCACGACGACCAGTTGGTTCCGTTGTCATACGAAATCGCCACTCGAAGCGCCCACGGTCCGGTGTTGCCGTTCGGGCAGTCCGCCCAGACAACCGCCACTGTTCCGCCCTCGTTGTTGTTCACCACAGGGTATCCCTCCGGGCAGTTTCCTTGGCGCGGGCCGACATCAATGGGGTCCTGCCATGAACCGTCAGACGGGCTGGGGCCGGTGCCGCGGCCGTAGTCGTCGCTGATGCGCACATGCACGGTCCCCGAGTTGCTGTCGGCGTTCTCCTGGGTGACGAACACATACGGTCCGTGCCGCTGGGCAGAGATGGTCGACCAACCTCCGGGCATCGAGTAGCACTGGGTGAAGGAGTCGCCACCATTTTCGGAATGATAGTACCAATACCTCCCGGAATCACCTGAACATTCTGGCGGAGCCGCACCCGAGTTTCCTAGGTAGTGAACGATGCCGTCCCCCTGTGCTGTTGTCCAAGGTCTGTCATCTAACGCCATGGTATTCGTCCTTTGACAAGTGACCATCTCATAGGATTCTCCCCCGGCAGTAAAGCGATGCCACCAGTTGTCCTCGAGTGTGGTGTCGAGGTAGTAGATGACATCGTTGGCATCTACGGCGATGTCGCCCTCGTCACCGAGGCACTCCGAACCACCGGCCAAATAATTTGCAAAGAACATGTTACCGGGCGTGGGGTCGAACGAGGCCCCGTGAGTCCAGTTGCTGCCATTGTTAGTTGAAATCCAGAACCAAGATGCCCAATAATCCCACGATGTTTGGACTGGCCCACTATTCAGGTCGAGGGGATGACGATCGGTTGTACATGCATACCAGGATCCGGGGCTATTACCCAAGAATATTGGAATAGGAGTCTCAGGACCACCCCAGCGCAGATCCTTGTGCGCAGTGACCTGCATGTTTCCTTGGGAATCGATGGAGATAGAGGGTTCGTAGCCGACACCGTAGCCGATGTAGTCCGGATCCTGACCGTTGTCGGGGTCGATGCACTCCTCGTCGCGAGGCATGTAGATGGGCTCGCCCCAGACGATTGGGACCTGCTTGTCCCCGATGACGTTGCCCCCATCCCCGCCACCGTAGTCGCTGCTGACTCCCCAAAGTGCTGAGAGCAGCATGAAGACGATGACCACAGCGCCAGTCGCCCCAAAGGCGAGATTCAGTTGAAGGCGCTCTCGGCGCTCATCCTCATGATCGGCCGGGTCGAGCACCGCATCGAGAACCTCCCCCTCCATTTCGGCGAGTTCGGCGTCCAAAACCTCAGTGCTCACACAGCCACGAAGTGGCTGGTCATCATGAAACCGACGCCCCGGGTACAAGGTGAGGTTTTCCCGTCAGTAGCGGTTCTCCAACTCCTCGAGGAAAAGTCGAATCGGCTTGTGCGATGGAGCGAGGAGGTTTGGCAATGTCATCGGCAGGTAGTATTCCTCGTCGAGAATTGACTTCGGCGCCTCGCACAGGTAGCTCATGATCTCGAAAATGTTGCTTGGCCAGCTGAACAGGTCATCCTCGTTCACAGCCTCGGAGAGAACCTTCCAGTTCTTGCGTTGTGGGAGGCGAACACTGAGGCGGAAATCGTCCACCAATGTGAGGTACTCAAGACGCCAGCGCCAGCCGGTGCTGCCGGGAATCTCCGCAACGGCGGTGGCTTCATCGTAGGTGCCACCGAACTCTTCAGCGATGAACTTCGAGATTTGTGGGGATAGGGGGCTCTTGTGTAGTCCGTAGACGGTCATCAGTCCATCACGCAACGGTTGCAGGCCCCGGACATGGAAGGTGTCGGAGTCAGTCATCAAAAAG
>CAUZJP010000266.1:0-2545 GCA_963580235.1 Candidatus Thalassarchaeaceae archaeon | reverse complement strand
GCTTCAACGAGGGAATCATGCTGCTAGACGCAATGGGGGCAGAATCTGGGACAGCGTTCGGCCCCGCGGGAATCGGTGATTTGTACGTGACCGCCACCAGCCCTCGGAGCAGGAATCGCACGCTTGGAGAGAAGTTGGGATCCGGGCTCTCACTTGAGGAGTCGCAGGGCGAGATGCACATGGTTGCCGAAGGCGTGCGTGCGTGCCGGATGTTCAACAACCGAGCCCATAGACTCGAGATGGAGGTTCCCTTCTTGGCTGCATTGGGGGGGCTACTGGACGGCGATCTTGAGGTCGATGAGGCCATTCGCCGAATGGTCGACTCATACCAGGGCTAGTTCGGCAAGGATTGATTGCCCGGTTGCACATCGGAGATTGAAGCGGATGGCGTTTGAGGACCTCACTGAGTTCGAGTTGCGACTGCTCAAGTGGATTTCGGCGTCGGACTTTGTCGAGGTTCCATGGTCGACCAAACGCGCTGCGGACGCCTTCAAAGTCAGCGAGAAAGAGGTTTACGAAGCACTTGCAGCTCTGACAACAAAGGCGCGAGAAAATATCCACATCTCGTACGATGATGGAGCCATCAGGATAGTCGCGGATGACGAAGCCTAGGCATACTGCCCAGAATCGCCATTCTGCATGCGCCTCTGCTTCTCGCTCCCTCTGCCCAGCAGGAACAGCATCCCGCCGGTGTAGCCGCACCACGCTAGAACCTCGAGCAGGGACGGATTGCCGTTCCATCCGAACAGCGCCTTGAAGATGCCTCCAATGGCTCCTTTCTCGTGCAAGAGTGGATAGGCCGTCTCAGAATCGACTTCGGGGTTGACGTTCCAGACCTCCTCTACAACAACGGGAGCGACGCCGGCCTCCTGGAGCTCGTGAAAGCCATGGGCAACCAGACCGGCTGCGAAAAGAATCAGCAGGACGTTGGTAATCTTGAACAGCTTGGAGATGTCGACCTCCATACCGCGTGAGAAGAACGCGTATGCGAACCCTGTGGCCACGACGATTCCAAAGAATACACCCACGATTGCGTCAGTTCCCTCAGTCCCGGCGCCGATGAATATTACCGTCTCAGAGCCTTCTCTCCATACTGACAGGAATGAAATCAGGAACAAACCCATTCCGTGCTTCTGTTTGAACGCCTCGTCGGCCCAATTCTCCAGTTCGCGCGCCGAAGGGTGACGGATGAAATGAACGATGACGAGCGTTAGCAGAAATGCAGCAAATATCTCAAGTACGCCTTCAAACAACGCCTCGTGCTCTTCGAAAGATTCCAAACCGCCCCATACCCAAGCGAATAGGGCAGCGACCACTAGGCTGGCGGCGATTCCGGCTCCGACTCCGTACCAAATCCAATTGGAAAGTGAACCACGATTACTGCGCACCAGCCATGTCATCAGCACGCCGATAATCAGAGCAGCTTCAACAGCCTCTCTGAGTCCGATTAGTGATCCTGCCAAGAAATCTGACCACAGAATTGCGTCTGCCATGCAAGTGCGACATTGCCCATATATATGAATTTAGGGCTCCCTAAACCTATACTCATGTGGACGATAGAATCATGTTGCTTGCTTCAGACAGGCATCACGTGGGCAGGGTTTCAGTTGCCAGTGCAATCGCTCTTCTGATGATATTCTCAATGCTGACGTCATCGGCCCCGGCAGACCGCGCAGCCGAGCACTTGGATGACGAGCCATTGCGCAAGGAACAACTGGGAGGGGGGGGTTCTCTAGAGGAACAGTGCGGTTCGATTACCTTTGAGAACCTGTTCGAGTACACCCATGCGTCCTTCGACATCGTAGTGAATGAGGACTGGGGGTCAGCAGACGTCCAGGCAGTCGCCTGGATCAATGAGACACTGGCTGACGATCTGCGCGTATCGATGGACGATTTCATGGCCGAGATTGACCCCAATGATGGCGGCGACAGCTGGATCTCCACTGATGAGAGAGAGTTCTTCCGCGCGCTCGCGAGCGAGTGCATTGAACACACGCTGACTCGAATAGGTATCCGGGACGGTCCATCTCACAGAGGTGGAGTCGGAGTAGACTGGAAGAACAGCTCTTGGGAGGAGGACGGAGTCGATATCCAGGAGTTCAACATTGTCCCAGTTAGGCACTCGCAGATCCGCGACTGCACCTCCGCCTTCGGCAACGACTGTGAGGAGGTGCCGGTGATTCCAGATGAAAACCGCGACTGTGATACCGATATCGCGGCCTCTCAAGGCGTCGATGAATGCCGCATCAAACTATGGCTGAACGCGACGGTGGTCATCCATGGCTTCTTTGACAGCAGCAACTTCACACTGGTGCTCAACGCCTCCAATATGACCGGGGCGAAGCTCGACTTCACATTCCCCGTTACTCAAGACCTGCGACTCGACCTGTGGGATGAGTGCGAAGGCAGAGATGTAGGGCTGGACGAGGAGACCGCGGGCGGTCAGGCGCCGCTCCGGGGCAGTTGCATTGGCGACGGCTCCTCGACGTACTCAATCACAGAGAATGCTGACGGCAGCCTGACCTACAGCCTCAGCCCCGACTCC
>CAUZJP010000265.1:0-2553 GCA_963580235.1 Candidatus Thalassarchaeaceae archaeon | reverse complement strand
ATCTCCAACCGCCCAGCCCTCGGCCCCCCAAGTGCCGGGCACTACCGGCTCAGGCGCCGACTTCGAAGGGATGCTCGCCGGCGTCAGCCACACCTTTGGCGGGCCGCCTACCGAGACATCAGCAGCCCCTCTTCCAGACTCACTTTCAGAGCAGAGTGTCCCACCTCCAACCCCTCCACCACCGGCGGAACCTGCATTTGAGATGCCGAGTGGGCCGATTTCCATCCCCAACTTCGGGAGCCCGGAACCCACCCCTGAACCAGAGGTGCCAGCGACCCTTGGGCCGGTCTCAGTGCCTACACCGGAAGAGATGCCAGCAGCAACCCCCTCTTCGATGGGTGACGAGGACTCATCTGAAGGTGATGGGGGAGCAAGCAAGGAAGAAGAGACGGGTGATGAGAGCGACGATTTGCCGGCGCCCGAGGAAACGATTCGCGAGGAATTGGTGGACACCATCGAACTACTCGTGGTCGGTGGACTCAGCGCAGAGCAAATCATGGAGAGCCCCGCCTTCCAAGATGTCTCGGAGCGAGCGGCTGCAGCCGGGCTTGATGTGTGGAACATCTTCTTGGCTAACGCAGGCGCCAGTTGAGCCGCAGACAAACCTTCTGCGCCGTTAAATTAAATTGCATTCCGATAGCCGCACACGCTGAGAGCCATGGTGTACTGTCCGGCCTGCGGCCAAGAACAGGTTGATGAAACCAAGTTCTGTCGCTTCTGCGGAGATTCTCTTCCCGGCCCTGAAATGATGAAACTGCTCCGCCAAGAGGCGTTGGAACTCGCAGCCAAGCGCAACGGTGGCCATCTGACCGAAGCTCAGGCGCAATCGAGTCAGACGATGCAGGCGGTTGAGCAGAACAGGGCGAATAGTGGCCCGAATATAGTCCAAAACGGGGTCCACGCCCAATCTGCAAAACAGGCGACTGACGACCTAAAGGCGCTGATGCGCGAACTTCATTGATTCGGCGCTCTAGGTGAGCCTCGACTTCCAAACCAGTCAGTGACCAAGGCCTCTCCATTCATGGGCACCCCCCACCTCGCACTGCCATGGCAGGGCTTCAGAGGAGACTCTCCATCACACTCTCGAAACTTCCCAAACACCCGTGCAATGACGCTTCCCTTGAACAGTATGTGACCGAGGGGGATTTCGCCGCTCGCTGGCTGACGGCGATGGCGGAAGTAGGAGATTTGCGCGAGGGAGTGCGAGTTGTCGACCTCGGTGCGGGTAACGGAATTATCGGCATCGGTGCGGTCCTGTTGGGTGCCGCCAGTGCAACTCTGGTTGAAATCGATGAGGAGGCGCTCGGCGCTGCGCGCGCCGGCTCTGATTCTCTCGGTTTCTCTGACTCGATTGCCTGCTTAGAAGCGGATGTCTCAGAATGGCAGGAATGGCCGACCGACCTATCCTGCGATCTGCTGGTGATGAATCCGCCTTGGGGATTCCAGACTCACGCAGCGGACCGCCCCTTCATCGAGATGGCGCTCGCTTCTCCGGCAAAGGCGATCCATCTGCTGCACTCCGCTGAAGCGACCCACCCTACGGCGATGGCCCGCGACGGGGGCTGGAAATCGGAGATTCTACTCGAAGGAGAATTCAGGCTACCAGCCTCATACTCCCATCATTCGAGCCGAAATCGCTCGACTCCGGTCAAGTGTTGGCGCTTCACCCGATAGGCGGCTTCAAGAACCCCAGCCGGGTCGGCGGGCCATCCAGTGATTGCCTACGGCAATAGGAACCGGAGTCAGATTCAATGTCAGTAGCGAGTGAAGGAGAGTTCGTCACCCCTGGTCGAGAGGTCAGCGGCGGTGATGTCGGTGAGGGTGTGGCAGAAGTCGATGGACGGCTTGTCGCAACAAGAGTAGGCCAAGTCAAAATGGTCGACGGCTCAGTAACCGTCGATTCCCCAAACGACGGCCCACGGATGCCGGAAATGGGTGATGTCATCATCGGCGAAGTCAACAGACTCCAGACCAAGACCGCAGAGGTCAAGATTCTCCACATCGAGGGGAAGCCGAACCGCGACCTGCCGGCGGAGCAGCTCTTCGGTGACATCTTCGTCGCAGAGGTTGTTGATCGATTCCTACCTGCACCGGGAGACGCGATGCGAACCCGAGACCTGATTCGAGCCGAAGTCATCCAACTGAAGCCCGTTCTGAGACTTTCCACCAAGCACAAGCCACGCTACGGTGTACTGCGTGCAATCTGCCCTGCCTGTGGAGACATATTGGAGCCGAGTGACGCTGTGGACGACTTCAATGTCGCTTGCACCCGCTGCGACTACACCGCCTACCGCGCTCTCTCTGACGACTACGGAGCAGGCTTCTCTGAGGGTGACGACGGCTTCAGCACCCTCAACCGAGGTGGAGAGAGGTGGACTCCAAAAGCAGAGGCTCGCCTCTCACACGATGGCGCTCGCCCATACCTCTCCATTCTCGCAGACTTCCGCCGCGGCGAGAAGCATGAGATGCCTAAGGAGTTCCTAAACTCGGGTGGCGGTGGCGGCGGCGGTGGCCGTGGTGGCCGTGGTGGCCGTGGTGGTGACAGGCCCCGGC
>CAUZJP010000264.1:0-2572 GCA_963580235.1 Candidatus Thalassarchaeaceae archaeon | reverse complement strand
ATTCCTCGTTCGTCGAGGTCTCTCAGAATCTTCTCACGCTGCCGGATGTGCGCTTCAAAATCGGCTGGCTTCAGTCCTGCTGCATTGCAGATGAGTTCTCTCAACTTGCTCGGCACGCCTGTCTCAAGTGTCAAATCCTTCACTGGATCATATTTCCAAATCGGATTGAGACGGGGTCGGTCACCCTCCATCCCGGCAATCTCAGAAATTTCAAAGATTCTGCGAACTTGCTTACCCTCTCGGTTGATGCGATTTTGGACGATGATTAGGTCCAGACCTGACATCATTATCGGAGGGACATTCATCGGTGGGCTCGTCATACGAGTGATGGTCTCCATCGCTGTGTTGGCGTGAAGACTTCCGAATGAACCGTCGTGTCCGGTATTCATTGCGGTCAACAGTGTCGATGCTTCAGCACCACGCACCTCACCCACGATGATTCTGTCCGGTCTCATCCTTAGACTAGACTTCAAACAGTCATCCATTCCCACGGAGGTGGTCCCGTCGGGCCGCTCCTCACGGGTCTCCATTCTAAGCCAGTGGTCGTGGTAGAGTTGCAGCTCAGCGGTATCCTCAACAGTCAGCAGACGCTTGTCCCAACCGATGAACATCCCGAGACAGTTCAAGGTCGTCGTCTTCCCCGAGCCGGTGCCTCCCGAGATGATGAAATTGGCCGGCCTGACTCCAAGGCCGTCAACCCAACACCACATCGTTGCAGCGAGCCTTGAGTCAAGAGTGCCGAAGCGGATTAAGTCGATGATGGTGATTGGATCTTCGCGGAACTTTCGAATCGTAAGAGTCGGACCATCGGGTGACACTGGGGGTATCACCCCGTTCACTCGACTTCCATCCGGTAGCCTACCATCGAAGAGTGGCACGGCCCCGGGTCCATCACCGAGGGGAATGTTGGTGAAGGCTGCGATATTCTTGCCAATCTTGAGCCCTTCTTCATCTTCTATCCAGATGTTGGTTCTGCACATTCCGTGCTCTCTGTGGGCGACCTTCACACACTGTAGCCCGCCGTTATACATCACCTCCTCAAGGCCGTCGTCCTCCAATAGTGGCTTCAGCGCGCCGTATGGATTCGGTGGGATTTGACCGTCAACATGGTAGATCGGGCTTGGATGCCCCGGCTCCAGGTAAATCGTCACTTTGCCATATTTCTCCAATACTTTCTCACTCATTCAATCACTTCTCCATTATCCAAACAGCCCGGCTGCGAGATAGGTCCCCATGTACATCACTTGGGCGAACAGTGCCCACGGCGCAATCCACCAAATCGATGAGAAGGTGCCGCGGCCAAGCATAAGCCCTCCGGCGAGTGTCGAGAATGCGGCCCCGGCTGCGAAGTAGAGCAGCATGGGTGGATGGAACAGTGTCATCGGGATGCCCGCTTCTGGACCTGCAAACAGCCCGAACATCATTCCGATTGTCCCCGGCAAAAGCATGCACATCAGAACCTGCATGGTCAGCGCTTGCCCTTGAAGGTCCATGACCCGCTTCTGACGAAGACGGAAGAGGCGTTCAAACTCAAGACTCATTGAGAAGGTGACATCGCGCAGCGGCGCTTCGTTCTCGTCGGCTGTTTGGAGTAGATTGAATGCTCGTTGGACCGCTGAACTCCGAGTATTCAACGCAAACTCGGATAGAGCCGCGTCAAAAGTCGTTGCCTTACTGCGGGACACCGCCTTGCGGAGCATCGTACCGAGCAAGTCGGTCCGCTGGCTGGATAGCGAGGAAATCGCTTGTTGGAGGCCGAGCCCAGCACCAATAGTGGTCGATATCCCCTCCAACAACTCGGGAAGTCCCTTCTCAATCCTGAGAAGACGCCGTCTCTCAATCAGATGCGGCAATCCGCCGCCTATACTGATAATCGTCAGAGGAATCAGAATTGACATCATGAAAGAATCTGTCACCATATCGAAAAAGCCGAACAGTCCCATCGCCACACTTCACACCCCCGGATCTTTCGTTTTGACACCTAACAACATGAGCGCCAGTGCCACAACAGCAGCCAACATCCCACCGTTGTAGAGCAAAAGCATAGTCCCCTGGTCAGGTATTGAAACCCCCGGTAAACCTTGCAACCCCCCCATCAAGAAAGGCGCTAGCGCAGCGAGTCCAAGGATGAGTGGGGCGAGGAAACCGATGGTCAGAGCCTTCTCAGGCAGCCCGGAGAGCTCTTCGATGTAGCGCTTCAGCTTGTCGTTTCTATTCTCTTCGGCGCGGGTCGCCTGCTGTTCGAGGGAGCCCAGCATATCGGTATTCGAGGTGATGTTGTTCATTATCGAATTGAGAAGCCTGCGGTAGTCGTCGCTTTTCGAACCGATGACCAAACGACGAATCTCATCTTCCATCCGCTGGCCCTTATCTATGCCTTGCAGAACTTTCGAGAAATCGGCGCTGATTCTACCGTATCCACCCTTCGATATGTGAGATAATGCAGCTTCGATTCCAACACCAGCACCCAATAGCACCTGAATCGCGCGGAGTGCGTAGATGAGGTTGATTTCCTCTTCCTGTGCCGACATGTGTAAGCCCTCAAATCGCATCCTGTATGAGTATTATCTCG
>CAUZJP010000263.1:0-2623 GCA_963580235.1 Candidatus Thalassarchaeaceae archaeon | reverse complement strand
ATTGTGCCGTTTCGACAGAGCATGAAGCTCCGGACAGGGCTGCACGTCGCCATACCTGTTGGCTACGAGGGGCAGGTGAGGGCGCGCTCCTCGCTCGGCTCCAAGGGACTCATTCTTCCTCACAGCATCGGCACCATAGACGCTGACTATCGTGGCGAGCTGTTCGTGCTGATGACTTGGATAGGAGAGGGCGACTCGTATACGGTCAGGGCAGGGGAGAGGATTGCCCAGATGCTAATCTCTCCGATACCAGAGGTCGGTTTCCGTGAAGTCGACTTTGGAGACCTTGGTGAAACTGAGCGTGGAGAGGGCGGTTTCGGCAGTACCGGGCGCTTCTAGCGCCCCAAAGTCAGTATTTACTCATATTCTACCCCCGGTGAGTTCATAGATAGCCAGTGGTGGGGCGGTTTGATGCCACTGAGCGTAGATGAGTTGCGGGGCAAGGTGGATGCATTCCGCAACAAGGGCCTGAACACCCAACAGATAGCGGACGAGCTCTCCCTGTCCCAGACCACCATCCAGTGGCTCTCTTCGAGCGGAGTCGCCACAGAGGACCGCCCTTCCGACATCCAGGTAGGCTGGAGATCGATTGCGGTCAAGGCCGGCAGGATAGAGGCAGCCTCCTACATCTTCGTCGACATAATCGAGGAAGAGATAGGTGATGAGGTCGATGCGATAGTAGGTATCAGCCTCAACGGAATTGCCTTCGCCCAGGCTGTAGCAGGGCAGATGGATCTTGACCTCTCAATCAGCAGGAGCATTGACGCAGATGAGGGCGGCCACCTCTCCGAGGTCTTCGCCGGCGTAGCGGGAAAGCGCGTCGTAGTAATCGATGATGTCGTCTCCTCCGGCACCACGATGCGCAAGACCATCAGGAACCTCAGGTCAGCTGGAGCTGACGTCAAACTCTGCATGGTGCTCGCCAACAAGTCAAACAACAACGAGCTTGAGGGCGCGCCCCTCCGTGCACTGGTCAGAGTAGTCACAGTCTGAGGGAATCGAATGCACTGGGCGGACCATACCGCGCAGACGTTGCAGAACAGAGATGGTTCGCAGGTCATCGCTTCGGGAATCACGCCCTCGGGAGAGTTCCACGTCGGCCACCTGCGAGAGATTCTGACTGCCGAGATGATTCATCGGGCCTGCCTCGATGCTGGCATGGAATCACGATATATCTTCATCGTTGACTCGATGGATCCTCTTCGCAGGGTCTACGACTTCCTCTCACCCGCCTACCAGCAGTACATCGGCCACCCACTGGCCTACATACCGGCACCCGGACCAGACGGGGCGCCGGATCCAGATGGTGGCAACTATGCTGACCACTTCCTCGCACCATTCCTAACTGCACTCAAGGAGATAGGTGTTGAGCCCGAGGTGGTGATGAACCACCAGACCTATGAGAGTGGTGCCTTCGCTGACAAGATTCACTCGTCCATCGAGCAGAAGGATGAGATACGCAGGGTAATCGAGGAAGTCTCTGGCAGGGAGGTGCCAGAAGACTGGTTTCCGTACAACCCCCTAGGCTCGGACGGCAGCATCGACGGAGTCAGCGTCACTGGATACGAGCATCCTCACGTTCACTGGGTCGACAGCCACGGTGTCGAGGGAACCGCAGACATCAGAACTGCGCAGGGCAAGCTGCCCTGGCGGGTCGACTGGGCTGCCAAATGGGGAATCCACGGCATCACCTGTGAGCCAGCCGGCAAGGACCACGGTGCGGCAGGAGGAAGTTATGACACCGGAATACCAATTTGCGAGATGTTGGGTAGCCAGCCACCTCACAAGTTAGTCTACGAGTGGATTCAGTTGAAGGGCATGGGGCCGATGTCGAGCTCGACTGGCCTGACGGTTGGGCCTATGGACGCGCTCGCCCTTGTACCTCCTGAAATTATGCGCTACGTCATCGCACGCAGCAAGGTCGGCCGGCACATAGACTTCGACACCGGTCCGGCCCTGTTCCAAACCGCTGACGAGTACGAGCGTCTGGTCGCAGAACCCCCAAGCGGCTCGGACGAAGAGTTGTCCCGCCGTCAGCAGATAGCGCGTGACACCCAACTCGGTGCACTGAGGCTAAGTCAGGTCGGGAAAGGTGCGGATCCCGCTGGCTCCGTAGCTGGAGTTTCCTTCCGTCATCTCGCAATGCTCGCTCAAATCAAATCAAATGATGATGACGTCTGGGATTCCCTTCGAAATTCGGGTCATCTAGAGGGAGAACCCGGAAGTACTCTGATTGGTAGGTTGCGACGAATGCGAAACTGGGTCGACGGGCCGCACTTCCCAGATTCTGGAAAGATCGAAGTGCAGTCAGGCGTGAGCGATGAGATACGTGTCCATCTGACCGACGAACACAGACTGTTCCTGTCCGCATTGAGCGGTTCGCTTGAAGATTGTGAATGGACTGAGGAGGCAATTGGAGATTGTATCAGATCAGTGGCGGCCGGGGTCGTAATCGGAGGTAGGGAGGCTTACGTAGCCCTATATTGGATTATTCTCGGCAAGAACCACGGCCCCAAGGCGTCCTCGCTGATGGCCGAAATGGAAATGGGGCATCTCCTGTCCCTAATCAGTGAAACATAGGGTACCTTAGTAGTCACATACATCATAGAGGGGTTCCCTTAGT
>CAUZJP010000262.1:0-2656 GCA_963580235.1 Candidatus Thalassarchaeaceae archaeon | reverse complement strand
AAGTTGATTCCTCAGCCTAAAACCGGGCTTGGCATCATCGTTGATTCTAATTGCCAGGAGGGTACTGCTGTGCTGGCGGCGGTTGCTGCTGCACTACGGGTTGCTGCTGCACCACGGGTTGCTGCTGCACCACGGGTTGCTGCTGAACCGCCGCAGCCACGGGTTGCTCGTCAGGTGTTTGCTCGTCAGGTGTTTGCTCGTCGCCTCCCCATGGCAACTCAACAGCCAAGTCGGCATCATCACCCACGCTGTTAGCCTTGTATACACCAACCGCGATGCTGTCAGTTAACATCTTCATCGTCAGCCCGATCCAACCGCAAAACAGTATGATGCCTGCGGGAATCCAGAACAGTAAACCGAAAATCCAACTGGCAGTGGATGGCCCAGTGGACCAACAATCCCACTCATTACATTCCTCACCCTCGAACAGATCGAATAGAAAAAATCCAATGCCGCCCAACACCCCAGCCAATATATTCAATGCGACAATCACGACCAAGAAACTCAGTCCAGCCACGATTACATCTTTAGTACTCATTCTAAGCGATACCATAACCTGTCCTTAGCGAGACAGTTTATCATTCAAATGATGCTTGAATAGACAAAAAACTGACCCATTAGGTTCATCGGCCCCCACTCGGGAAGCCCCGGCCATGCCGAGGAGGAAGTACGGTCGCCTCCGAAAGGTGGTCGAGATGCCACCACGCGAAAACTGCTCACGCTGTCGCTCCGGCAAGTTCTGCCCAATCGACGGACACGCCGGCAACGAGGTGACACCCGACATGAACTGGAAGGGCCCTGCTAAGTTGGACAAGCGTTCAGGCAAGAAGAACAAGTGAACGAATCTCATTCAATCTCTTCGAAGAGGTCAATTTCCTGCGCCCTTCGGTAGACTTCCCTCAGCGTCTGGTCACTGATCTCAAGGTAGATTCTGGTGCTGGCGATGTTGGAATGCCCCATCAACCTCTGAATGCTCACTAGGTCGGCCCCTCTCTCGAGAAGCCCGGTGGCGAAGTTGTGTCTGAGTACATGGGGTGAGAGTCGTGTGCGAGGAATTCCGGCCGAATCCCCTAGCGAATCCATCATTTTCTGAAGGTTGCGCGAAGTCACCCGACTGCTTCTCCCGTTAACGAACAGCGCCTCTTCATTCCGCAGACCGAGTGAATTTCGGTAGAGCCCCCACTTCTCCAGAGCCTCCTTGCTCCGATGCGAGAACAAGACCCTCCGATCCTTGTCGCCTTTACCACTCCAGACCTGCGCCGACTGGTCCTGCATGTCGATGTCTGATTCGTTCAAGTTGCAGAGTTCACTGACCCGCAGGCCGCTCTCCAAGAGCACCGTCACCACGACCTCGGCCAAAGGATTCTCCGACTGCTGGGCGGCGAGCAGTAGCTTACGCAGTTCATCACGGGTGAGAATCCGAGGTAGCCGCTTGCTTCTCTGAGGTCTAATGACCCATTCGGGAACGGCGTGGCCGAGCCATTTGAGGAGGTGGGAGGCGGCGGCAATCCGGGCGTTCACGGTGGACGCACGCAGGTGGGAAAGTGTCTGCAACCAAAGGTCGAATCTTCCGTTGTTCGGGTCGAGTCGGTTCAACGCCTCCTGCACGGTCAACTCTTCGATGTCCTCCTTGCTAGGGTCTGACTCTCCAGGAAGCGTCGCAGCGATGAATTGCCTGGCTGCGATCTCGTAGGCTCGGCAGGTGTGCCGACTCTTCTTCTCGGCGGCTAGATGTTGCCCGTAACTATCGAGCAGTGGCAGGTTTGCGAGACGGACCAGACGGCTCGGCAACTGCAGTCCGTGACCTACGAGGGCGTCACTGAAACGCTCGATGTACTGGCGAGCGCTGGCGTCGCTGAACGGCTCCGATTCATTCTCTTCTTCCGTCGTCATTTTGACCTCTCTTCGTCGATGGCACCACCGAAGTGATACC
Source organism: Candidatus Thalassarchaeaceae archaeon (assembly GCA_963580235.1). Taxonomy (GTDB): domain Archaea; phylum Thermoplasmatota; class Poseidoniia; order Poseidoniales; family Thalassarchaeaceae; genus MGIIb-Q1. The sequence continues at coordinate 723 of CAUZJP010000262.1, read as the reverse complement.
GAGTTCCCATCCCCTTGCAGGGGAGCGAGGTGTGCGTTGTATTGACTATGAATGCTTCGCGCGGGGTTTTGATTATCCGCCCCATGTGGAGTGATTCGCATTTTGCCGAATCTGAGAATTGGCCAGTTCAAGGCCAGCACGAGAGTTCTGCGGTCAAGTCCACTCGGGTTGCCAGTGGGCATCCTCGAGATAGTCTTCGGAGCGACTCTCTACATCGGTCAGGAAGGGCTTGACCATCTGCCTGATTCTGCCAAGTTCGCCGTAGCAGACTACCTCGTCTCCTTCTCTCAAGGTGAAGGTTCGTCGTGGCTTCCAGACATGCATACCCTCCCGGGCGACTGCAAAGACGACCTGTTCACTCGGATCGCGGAAGATGTCTCCAATCTGTTTTCCTGCCAGATGTGGGTGGCGCTCAACAGAGATGCTGAGCACCCCGTGGTCGAGGCGGCTTCGGAGCAGTTGGTCCAATTCGACCTGACTGAATGCTTGGTGGGCCATCACGTGCTCGATGATAGCACCTGCCACATTGACACCCGAGGCGTTCTCGATGCCCTCCAATCCTGGTGACGAGTTGACTTCGAGAAGCAGTGGCCCTCTCTCGCTCTCAAGTAGGTCAACACCTGCGATTTCGAGGTCGAGGAGCCTCGCCGCCCGGCGGGCGATTTCGGCGTATTCCTCTGGTAGGTCGACATTTTCGACCGTTCCATTGAGATGGTAGTTGGA
>CAUZJP010000261.1:0-2681 GCA_963580235.1 Candidatus Thalassarchaeaceae archaeon | reverse complement strand
CGACTATAGGCGGCTTTTCGATGCGGGGCAAGCCTCTCAAGGATGCAATGAGGAAAGCCTTCCTCGACTTCTTTGAGAAGCGTGGCCACACACGCGTGGAACCCTATCCAATCATCGCCAGATGGCGTGACGACATCCACCTGACCATAGCCAGCATAGCCGACTTTCAGCCACATGTGACGAGCGGACAGGTCCCTCCGCCGGCAAACCCTCTAGTCATCAGCCAGCCCTGCATCAGGCTGACCGACGTGGCTGCAGTAGGCCGTTCCGGACGACATCTATCCACCTTTGAGATGATGGCTCACCATGCTTTCAACCGTCCCAAAGACGGTGACGTAGTCTATTGGATAGACCAGTGCGTGCGCTACTGCGATGAGATGCTAGTCGATTCTTTTGGCATCAGTCCCGAGGATCTGACCTACGTGGAGAATCCATGGTCGGGTGGCGGCAACGCTGGCCCCGCCCTCGAGGTCATTGTAGGGGGGCTCGAACTGGCCACCCTGGTGTTCATGAGCCTAGAGGAATCGGACGAGGGTGAAATCGAAATTAAGGGACTGCGTTACAAGGAGATGGACCTGCAGATTATCGACACCGGCTACGGTCTTGAGAGGTTCTGCTGGGCCGCAGCCGGAACTCCCACTATCTACGAGGCCATCTATCCGGAGTCCGTGACTTGGTTGAAGCAACTGAGTGGTTTCGACTCGATGGTATCTTCTCTGGGTATGGAGGTGGACATGGATGCCCTGCTCAGCGAACTCTCACGACTAGCAGGAATCCTGAACATAGACGTCGGTACCGACGTGCAGGCGCTGTACGAGAAACTGGTGGAAAGACTCTCTGAGACAGGAATCAAGCTCTCTGTAGACGAGCTGAAGCGAGTTACTGAACCGCTGTCTTCGATATATGCTATACCTGATCACATGCATGCGCTTTGCAATATGCTCGGTGATGGACTGGTTCCGAGCAACGCCAAGGCGGGCTACCTCGCTAGGATGCTGGCGCGCCGTGCCTGTAGGATGAAAGACGGAATCGGCGCGTCCGTCAGCCTCTCCGACCTCGGAGCACATCACATGGATACCTATCTGGACATGTCTTCTTTCGTTCAGTCGAGAGAAGGGGTTCTGAGTATTCTCGAACTCGAGGAGACTCGATACTACCAGATGTTGAGGAAGGGCGAGGCTGCGGTGCGCACGGCACTGAAATCTTTGCCAAAGGACGCAGCCGAGATACCCGACGAGACCCTGTTCCGTCTCGCTGAGGAGCGGGGGCTGAACCCGGAGATGACGGTGTCGATTGCGCATGGACTCGGTTGGGAGCGGTTGACTGTCAGAGTCGGCTTCGCGGCAGACATGGCTGCTCGCAACGCCCAGATGACCAAGGCCGCTGCCAATTCTCGAGAGATACAGAGCATAGTCGATGTGGACTCTATGCCGGCTACCTTGCAAGACTACTACGACGACACCAGGGCTACTGAGTTCACCTCTGAAGTGCTACACTGCAGCCCTCTTCCAAAGGGGACTGCAGACTCGATGAATTATTCTTCCGAAGTTGTCGGTGAGCCGACGCACGCTATCATCCTCGACCGCACCCTGTTCTATCCAGAGGGCGGCGGGCAGCTTGGCGATCAGGGGACTCTATCTCAGAACGGCTCGTCAGCAAACGTATTCGACACCAGAGTCGAGGGCGAAGTCATCCTCCACTTGACTGACGCACCGTTGGCCCGCGGACCGGCCAAAGGTATCATCGACTGGGGCAGGAGGAAGCAGTTGATGGATCACCACACGGCGGTGCACATCGTTGGAGGGTCGGCCAGGGAAGTGCTAGGTCCCCACATTTGGCAGGCAGGCTCGAACAAGGGCGCGCGCTACGCAAGACTCGACATCACTCATTACTCAAGGCCAACGAGAGAGCAACTAGACAGTATCGAAGACAGAGCCAACGAGATTGTTGAATCGAACCCCGGGATAGAGAAGCTGGTCTTGGATAGGGCTGAGGCCGATGCCATCTTCGGCTTCGACATCTACCAGGGCGGCCCTCCTAAGCATAGTCAGATACGAATCATCAGGATAGGTGACTACGACATTCAGGCCTGTGGCGGCACGCACCATGATGAAGCGGGCAAAGTTGGGGAGTTACGCATCATCAGGTCGAGTCAGGTACAAGACGGGGTAGAGCGTCTGCAGATCGTGGCAGGGGAAACGGCACGCGAGCACGCACGGCGCCAGGAGCGCCTGCTAAGCGAATCATCGGAGATTCTCGGAGTGCAACCCGACGATCTGCCTCGCACCGTATCTCGCTTCTTCGAGGAGTGGAAGTCACAGCAGAAGAGAATTGAATCAATGGAGGCCGAAATCGTGAGATTGCGAACCAGTGGAGGGGGGGATGCAGCAGTCGAGAAGGACGGTGTTCGCTACGTGGTGATGGAGTCAGAGGGTGACTCCAAGCAGATGATGATAATGCTGGGTGAGTTGACTCGCGATGCGTCCACACCCACTCTAGCGGTACTCGGAAGCCGCGAGGGTGGCGGCACACTCATTGTCGCTTCGACCGAGGGCAGTATAGCAGCCGAGCGCCACAACGCGGTCGAAATACTCAATGCCATAGCAGGGCACATCGGCGGAGGAGGGGGCGGCAGGCCGACCATCGCACAAGGTGGCGGCTCCAATCCCGAAGGGATCCCA
>CAUZJP010000260.1:0-2685 GCA_963580235.1 Candidatus Thalassarchaeaceae archaeon | reverse complement strand
GGCTCGGGAGCTCGGACTGACCGGCAGCCAACTGGCCGATGTCCTTTCAGGTGGGGAAGCGGAGGATGACGGCGACGGCCAGGAGGCCGAACTCGATGAGGAGGGAGCCGAAGAAGCCGAAGCAGACCCAGAATCCGAGGACGAATCCGAAGAGCCCGAGGTCGAGGAATCCGACAACGGTGCGCCGATTGAGTTGGCTAGTGAATCTGAAGAAGAGCCCGAAGCCGCGGAAGCCGAGTGAATTACTCGCCGCGCACCTGTCTGAGAGCAGTCTCGATTGATTCGGCGGTTATTCTGCCGCTCTCTTTTGCCAGTTTGACCACTTTTTCGACCTCGTCGTCAGCGGCGCCAGCGGTGACTGCCATGTTACGGGAGTGGAGTTTCATGTGTCCAGCCTGAATGCCGACCGTGGCCAATGCGCGCAGAGCACCGAGGTTCTGGGCGATTCCTGCCGCTGCGATGACTTTTGCGAGTTCATCAGCTGTCCTCGCACCCATGATTGCTACATTCGCCTTGGCGGTGGGGTGTACTCGCACTGCCCCTCCGACCAGCCCGACCGCCATGGGTAGTTCAATCGAGCCGACGAGATTCCCCTCGTCGTCCTTCTCCCAGTGGGTCAGGGAGCCATAGGTTCGCTCGTGTGCTGCATAGGAGTGGGCTCCTGACTCGATTGCACGCCAATCCTGCCCACACGCCACCGCAATCGCCGAGATGGCGTTCATGATGCCCTTGTTGTGGGTGGTCGCACGGAATGGGTCTGCGGCTGCGAAGTGATACGCCTGGATGATACCATCAATCACCTTGGCGCCCTCCTCTGAAGACTCGCCCGCATTGACCATCTCCTCTGGGGTGAATGTGGCACTTACCCGTGCCAACCTGTGGACTGCGAGGTTGGAGATGATGCGCAGGATGACCGTTCCCCCGGTGATGGACTCGACTCGCGGAGCGATGCTCTCAGCCATCGTGTTGACCGCGTTCGCACCCATCGCATCGCGGCAGTCAACGAGGATGTGAACAATCACCATCGGGCCGGATTGGGTGTCCAAAACACGCGCTTCCAACCCCTTGCAACCACCACCGAACCTAACTAGAATCGGGTCAACTTCGTTGCATGCAGAAATCAGTTCATCAGAGGCGGAAAGCAGTGCTTCCTTGGCCGCAAAAGGGTCCTCACAACCGACCACTTGTATCTGTCCGATCATGATTGGGTCGGTGTTATCTGAGACGAATCCACCCTTGGCGTGACAGCGTTTTGCCATGTTGCTGGCAGCAGCCACAACAGAGGGTTCTTCGAGGGCAAATGGGACCAGATAATGTTCCCCGTCAACGATGAAATTAGTGGCCACTCCGACAGGCAACGCGAGGGTCCCAATCACATTCTCGATGATGCGGTCCGCAGCAGTCTCAGAAAGCTCCCCGGTAGCAGCCAATGCAGCGACTGCCTCAGGGTCCAATCCGGCCAGTTCCGCGACCTTCTCGCGACGCTCCTCGACGCTCAGTTTGTAGAAGCCTTTCAGGCGGCTGTTTTCGACAGGCATCGTGATTCCTCACGCTGCCACTTTCAGCGGCCCATCTAAAGCATTCCGAGGCCAAACCTCCGACCGCTTCCACCTGACATCCTACCATCTCTGCAGGGAATGCAGACCTGCCGAGTACAGGGCAGGAAAGTGGAGGAGTCTAGCTTCATTTCTGGGATGAAAGAGGGCGCGCGCCGCCACCCCTGATGCGTTAGTGAATCGTTAATCGGGGGGTGCTGACGGGTTAACGCTTTTTTCGATGCGTTATTAACGCGTTAATGAGGAATATAATTACCGTAAAAAGTCACAGTTTCCGAGGTATTTGGGGGCTCGGTGGTCCTTTCAACGGTTACAAACGGGTCCCGAAACCATGGTCCGACGCGTAAACATGTTAAGTGGACTTTGAGTTGGCGCGTATTAATGCAGTCAGAGCGCCCTGACAGACTGAACCTACCACACCTGAGGTCGAACCCTTTCGATGTTCGCGCCTTGGGCCATGACCAGCTCGATTTGATGGTTGGTAGGAACGATGTTTTCGGCGCACTTGGGAACTCGATCCGGTTCTTCTCACCAAAGGTGGTTGCACTGGTTGGGGAGAGAGGGAGTGGGCGCACTTCCTTGGTCCAATCCCTAGCCGGAGTGACCAACCAGACACACACCGTTTTCTGGCCCTCTTCCGAGGTCGTTCCAACCCTCCTGAACCAGCTCTATTGTGACATGATGGGAGACTTCGAAACACCACCGGTTCTAAGCGCCCTTATCCACACCTTGCAGGAGGAGTTGGGGAGCCGTTCAGACCTGCTCCCACTAATCGTCATAGATGTCCCGTATGTGCACGGTCCTTTGCTCTCAGAGGTAGTCTGCGCACTGATGCCGGTGCTCACCAACTTGCGTGCTCTCACGGTCATCACGATGACCCCGGGACAACTAGCCGCCTTCCCAGAGGAACTACTCGCTGAGATGGATGTCACAGAGCCGCTTCCACCGCTCAACAGAGGCCAGATGTCCAAACTCATCGGCAAGCGGGTGCACAAGGCGAGTAGAGCTGCCTGGACCGCACCCGGGCCGCTGCTGGACATGGTGATGGAACAGACCTCCGGCCATGTCGGTCGAGCGATTCGCCTGCTGCGCGATTTGGTGGACCATTCCCGTGGAATGCCAGTCACAG
>CAUZJP010000259.1:0-2691 GCA_963580235.1 Candidatus Thalassarchaeaceae archaeon | reverse complement strand
GGGGTTGAATGAATGGATTTCAGAGCCGTTCATTGAATTGTAGATTTGTACTTCGCCATTGGTACCGCCATTGCCGGACCTCCCAATCACAACTGCAATCATAGTGCCGTCAGGGCTGTACTCGAGTTCGTTCGGTTGGTCTCCGCTACCGACATCGGTGCTGACCGAGAAGAAGTGAGAGATGTTTCCGGAGTGGTAGACCTTCAACTCATCGTTGTCAGTGACCGCGGCGACATATGCTCCATCGGGGGACCAAGCGATATCCAAGATGCTGTCACCACTGAACTCAACCGACTTCAGATTGGTCTTAGTGGCGGTGTCCCATATTCTCATCCAGCCGCTGCTTGAACCCCAGCTTCCGCCGTTCTCAGAGGTGAGGTACTTGCTTCCGTCATGGTTGAAGAAGACGGCTAAGTGATCATCGCTGCTCGATTGCTCTGCATCCTTTAGGAAGCCACCAGCCTGAATCACCCATGGGTCGTTCTTGTCGCTGGTTCCATCGCCGTCCTTGTCAGGGCAGCCGTCACGGTCAACGGTGCTGTTTCCGGCTGCAACCGGGCAGTCGTCCACCGAGTCGTCAACACCGTCTCCGTCGGTGTCGAAGGCGCTTCCAATTGGAAGAATAAGCGAGAATAGCATCAGAAAGGCGAGCGAGGTCGCCGCAAGCCGAATTCGATTGACATTCTCCATTGACACAATTTCGGCTTACCTCACCTAAAAAAGGCTTTGTGGTTCTCTTGCTTCATCCGAGTTAGCGTGCGCGAGGAAGAAAACGGCTTGATTTGAGCAGTTGAATGAACATATCATCATCGGGCGAAACGGCGAATGATTCAATGCGAACGACGCCCGCAGACCCTAACTGTATGGCGACCAAGTCGATGCGCGTCAGCCTTCCGGTAAGCGATCGCATCCTACTGCATCTGCTCGAGAATGACCACCAGGCGGACCACTTCATCGTCACCTCCACAATCACTAGGCCGGGCATCGCCGAGGCGTGCGGTCTGCACCCCCCCAATGTGAGCCGCTCAATCCGACCTCATCTGATGGGCGGCTTGGTCTCAGAACACACCAGACAGATCAGAGGCGAAGAGCGTCGTCAGAAGACATGGCAACTGACAGATTCAGGGCGCGAGGAAATCAAGGGCAGACTCTCCTCGATCCGCACCACGAACATCTTGATTCGGGACGGCGAGGGACAACTGCTCGAAGTCCCCGCAGGAGAGGCCGCAGAGCGCCTCGACAGCAACCTCACTCTTCTCCAAGTCCTGATGATGGTGATGGCCGAGGGGCTGCTCGCCTACGGCGACATCCGTCTCGGCCGCATCGAAAAGGGTGTGGAAGCGCCTCCCCCGGGCCGCTTACAGATGCTTGCCGGCGCCCACTCAACATATCACATCCGGGCTCCCAGAACCCGTGCGGTACACGGCAGAAGTGAGGAGCGGGAGCAGTTGGATGGGTGGTACGAGGGGAAGCGACCGGCCTTGGTTGTGGATGGCATCGCCGGGTGTGGAAAGACCACCTTGGTAGCGAGTTGGCTGAACGCTAGACTGGACGAAGAATCCAACCTTCGCGTCATGTATTATCCCTGCCAACCTTGGGACACCTCAATCGGCCTTGCGACAAGCATCCTCCACCGCCTCGGAATCGAGTCTAAGGGGGGTTCTGAATGGGACCCATACGGAATCTTGGAGTCACTTCCACTGTCGCCGGGAGCGAATTTCGATGTCGACCTCTATCGGCGGCGGTTGACCGCCTATCTAACCGATCCTGAGAAGTTGCGAGAGCGGGTCTTTGAGGGCCACGAAGAGGTCAGCGACAAGCCGCCCTATGTGCTCCTCGTTCTCGATGATGTCCACAACATCGAGGTAGATGCAGCTCACCTGTTGGGCTCACTGCTGCAGGTTGCGGAGCAGACCCCGCTAAGGCTCCTACTGATATCGCGGACAGCTCTCTCCTTCTACGACCGCAGAGATGTGCACACCCGCGGACAGGTCAGCGAACTCTCTCTGCGAGGTTTGACAGTCGAGGAAATAAGTGACTGGATTTCGGAATTTGACGCCCCTTCACCGCCGGGCGCCGAAGAGGTTCACAGGCTCACAGGGGGCCATCCGTTGGCTGTCGAGTTGCTCGAAATGTATGGTAGCGTGGTGCACGGAGATTGGCTGCGCTTCCTTGACGAGGAGATTCTCAAGGTGCTGCCTGCCGAACACCACGACCTCCTATCCTACCTTGCGGTGGCTTCCCGCCCCGTACCTTGGGACAAACTTGCCAAGGCGACCGGTTTGGAGGGAACTCCGCCGGAGGAATTGCTCTCTCGAGGGCTCATCGTCGAGTTGGAGGATGGACTCTGGCTGCACGAGGCGATGCGGGAGCGGTTATTGCGTGAAGTCGGAGATGCGATGGATGAGCGGCGAGCGAAACTCGACGCTGTCGAGTGAACCGACGCAATGTCCCTGATTCAGCCCATGTGGCGGTTGAGCCAGTCATCGAATCCAGCTTTCTGCATCGCACCAGAATGTTGGTCCACTGCCTCACCATTGTGGAATAGCACTAGGGTTGGAATACCGCGCACTCCGAAGCGGCCAGGAGAGTTCTGGTTGTTGTCGACATTGACCTTAGCGATGACGAGGTTGTCGCGCTCTTCAGCGATTTGCTCAAGCACGGGCGCTATCATTTTGCAGGGGCCGCACC
>CAUZJP010000258.1:0-2705 GCA_963580235.1 Candidatus Thalassarchaeaceae archaeon | reverse complement strand
GAATTTGATCTCATCATCGAGAACCGGGTCGAGGGTGCGTGTCGCAGCCTCTGTCAACTCAGTCTCACCCGTTGGGAGTGAACCTGACTCGAGATAGGGGGTGACCCTGACTCCAATCGCCGTGACAGTCAACAGCAAATCGAAGATGTTGTTGTTCAGACCTTTTGTGAAATCGTTTGGCTCGTCGATGACGTCATCGGCGTCGATGGTCAACCTGAGGGCGTGCAATCCTGTGGTTTGGAAGGCGTGTGTGAAGACGATTGAATCGCTTGAGCCGCCTGCAAGCGCCGGCCTGGTCTCATCACGAAGCAACTGCCCTGTGGTGATGTCCTCGACAGTCACCCGATAGGAGCCGGTGGTGGCGGGCGCCTGATTGACCCAATTCGCGCCTAAAAGAAGGGTGTCGCTCTCCAGCGGCTCAACCGCGGAGCACCAGAGGCTAGCACCAACAGTCGCCAAGTCAGAGACCGGATTTGCGTTGCCCATCGCGGTGATGACGATTGCAAACGACTGGCCGCCTCCGCCACTGTTTGAGATTTGAATGGACCAATTACCGCTTTGCGTACTGGCCAGTTTCACTCGCTCGACGGTGTTCAGTGAATCGTGGCTGCCACCCGAGGTCGAAAACCCATTCTGGAACATGTTACCCTTGTACTGAGTCCCATCGGGTGCAATCACCAAGAGGTCGAGGTCGTTTACCAGACGAGACGAGGACTGGCTTGCGGAAGAGGACCCTTCGCGGTCATTCCACGCCAAGGTCACCGAGAGACCGTATGCGCCATCGATGCTGTATGTGTAGAGATAGGAATAGCCGGGGGTGAGACTTTGATCTTGGTCGAAGAAGGTGTTCAAAGCCAATATTCCGTTCATCGGGTAGATGCTCCTCTGCAAATCCACCTGCCCCCACCCCTCGTACTCGTTCGGGATGTCCGAGCTTCCCAAGTCCAAAGCGCCGTTGATGATGATCGCACGGATGAGGTCCGAGCGGGGGTTGTTGAGATTCATTTGCGACCTCAGGAACTGGCGTACTAGGACAGTCGCACCGGCAGCCACTGGAGTCGATGTGCTAGAGCCATCCGCTGACATGTACAACGGGTCGTTGTTGCCGTGACGGGCTGAGGAGCATGAGGGTCCTGCTGGGTACTGTGCCTCCTCGGCGCGGGCAGAGCAGATTTGGACACCGGGGGCCACCACATCGGGTTTGATTCGCCCGTCGAGAGTTTCGCCGCGGCTGGAGAAGGAGGCGACTTGACCTTGGGAGGCGGTGCCTGGCCTGCCGGTGGTTGAAGCGCCTACAGTCAGGACATTCTTCGCGGTTGAAGGGGGAGAGACTGAGTTGGAGCCTTGCGATCCCTCGTTGCCCACGGCGAACAGAACGGTGTAGTCGCCGTAGGTGTGCATGAAGGCGTCTGCAGAACGGCTGTCGCTGGTATATTGCCCACCGGTGTTCAGGGCGCCCCAAGAGTTGGACTGAACGCTTGCCGACTGCTGTCGAGAGTGCTGGAACATACTGTAGAGTGAGCCGTAGCGCGCCAACTGGCCGGATTGGTCGTGCTCAAGTTGGTAGAAGTGGAAGGTGGTCGCCGGTGCGATTCCCTTCGTCGATGAGTCCCCTGTACCATCGCCGAGCATGGTTGCGGCCACATGGGTGCCGTGGCCGGTGTTGCTATCGGCTGCGGAATTGTCTGGTCCGAAGTTATTGTAGATGGCTCTCACCCTTCCAGTGAAGTCGCCGTGGTCGGCGTCTAGGCCTGAATCGGAGATGGCGACGACTTCGCCTGTTCCATCCAGTCCTCCGTTGTGATTGGCGATGACTTGGTCGATCCTGACGATGTTTCGAGCGTAGTTGTTCTCAATGGTAATCGGCGAGTGTGATTCGGTGAATAGGATTCTGCCGTCATTGGCCAACACTGACATCCAAGCGGCATCGATGCCACGCACCTGACAGAGCCAGGCGTCGCAGTAGACGAACTCAGCGCCGGTCGATACCAAGTTCTCACGAAGGCCGTCAACCTGCTTGGGACTGAGGTCGCCGGCTGGCGTGACATCAACATCGATTGGCGTAGGGGATTTGCCCTCCAAAGCCTCCAAACTCACATTCAACAACTGTGGCGAGAGCCTCCAACCCGGGTGCTGCACCACCAACGCTCGAATGCCGGGGTGGTCAGCCAACTGTCGCATTGCGGCAACGGCAGCGTCGGTGTCTGCTGGGAGGCGGAGCAAGTAGGCGTCGTCGGGAATATGGTCGAGGTCGAAGAGACCGAGTCGCTCACTCAACTCCTCGATGAGAGCGTGGTCATGCTCGACCAGTTGAACGATGATGAATCGAGTGTTGTCAACATCAAAGGAATCCCTGAACGCCTCGGGCGGCAGAGGGGGTTGGTCGCTGGTCGGGTCGAAGGAACCCATGATGGTGTGAATCTCACCATCTCCGCTGCTAATCGGGACTACGCCGCCACTTGACGGAGAGCTGGAATGCCAGTTTGAGGCTGCCTCCTCAGCAGTCCACGAAGGGGCTTCGAAAAGGACTTCAGGCGCCGTATCGGCGCCACCGGCGTCGCCGGTGCCCGCGAGGGAGGTCCACGAAGTCGTGAGCATCAGAAGGATGAGAGTTAGTGCGAACCATACCCTACGCATGACTTCCTCGACTCGACATGCCCCTTTTGATGATTGACGCTCGTAGAGCGTAGCGTGATTCACCGATT
>CAUZJP010000257.1:0-2719 GCA_963580235.1 Candidatus Thalassarchaeaceae archaeon | reverse complement strand
ATGTTGTTGAATCCAGCGGGGTAGGCGTTCGCATCAACTGCAGCAACTTTCCATCCCGCGTCGCGGATGTCGACAGAGGCGTAGAATGGCATCGGCAGACGGGCTCGCTCCTCTGCGAACCAACTGCTCAATTCCTCCCGCTTCGACTCGAGGTGCGGAGTCAGTCCGGCAAGAATCGGGGGTCCTGAATATCCAGTCACAGACTCACCTCACTCGACGTCTTCTAACAGAGTCCAGAGGTCCCTGTTCTCCCTTCCCACACCGCCGTCGACGATGTGCAACGATTCAAACAACCGGAGTCCTATTGCCATATCCGGCTGGGTTTTGAGAATTCTCTCAAATGCCGGGTGACTAGCGGCCCAGTCTGCCGCGTGTGGGCGAAGTTCGTCGAGTAGACTAGCGAGGAGAATAGGTGTGGTGGCAGTTCCTGCCGGCAGTTTTGGCCGTTTGACGATGGATTCCGGCAGGTCAGTGAGTGCTGCAGCGGCGCGCAGTGCGAGTTTCTCCTGACTTCCTCTGACTCTCCAATTGAGCGGCAGCGTGTGCGAGGCTCTTCGATGAGCGGTGCCAAGAAATGGAACCCTGACCTCCAATCCGTGCGCCATGCTGTGCCTGTCCACCAGCCGTAGTTGGAAGTTGGTTAGTTGGCCGTGATCGAGTTCGAACTGGAGCGTGGAGGTAAGGTCTGCGAATCGCCTGCTGGGGTCGTGTGAATTCGCCCTCCACGGCTGACCCGCTCCGTGCGGGGCTGCTGCGCTGATGTCTTTGATGAGAGCCTCCGCGAATGGGTGACGGCTCGCTCTCAGACGGTTAGAGATGAGATCGCGATGTCCGGCGAGGTCACGATAGCGGGTGTAACCACCGTGCAACTCATCGGCGCCCTGTCCACAAAGTCCGACCGTGACGTCCTGCGCCATCCTCTCAAACAGCGGTTGGAAGAAGAGGACGGAGATGTCGAGGTCTTCGCCATGCCAACCCAAGGAGGGGAGCGTTCTCCAGAAGGAATCCTCCTCAAGCGTCGAGGTGTGATGGCCTAGGTCGAGGCTCGCGGCAACCTCCTCTGCCGCCACGAAGTCAGGATTATCCTCGCTTTCGGCGACCGTCCAACACTCAGGGACCGGCTTTCCCGCCTGTTTAGAGGCGCGGTGAGCCAGACCGGCAACAAGGCTGGAGTCGAGGCCACCGCTGAGAATGATTCCAAGCGGGACATCCGACATCAATCGGTCTTCGATGCTCTCGCAGAGAGAGTCCAACAGACCAGCAGCCTCTAGGTCGGGATTCCAAGCCGCGCTCGGAGCGACGGATTCTCTAGAATATCTCGCCACCCCGGTCAAGGTGGCCCTCCCCTCGCCATCCAAACTCCAGGTCTCGACGGTTCCGGGAGCGACCTGCGCAACCCCTTCAAACAGCGTTGTCTCGTCCAATGGGTACTCGAAGGCTAGCCGCGCCAGCATCGCATTCTCGTCCATTCGCGGGGTGTAGGCTTCGTGGTGGCAGAACGCCTTCGCCTCACTTGCCACCAACAGAGTGCCGTCATCAGTGATGGTTCGTAGCAATGGTTTGACGCCTAAAGGATCTCGGCAGAGAACCAACTCCTGGTGGCGAGAATCCCAAAGTGCGAAGCCCCATATTCCATCGAGTTGAGAAGCCCATCCGATGTGCTTCACGGCGGGATTATCCGAATCATCCGCTCCCGCAGTCCTTCGAATCCACCCCTTCACATTTGATTTCCCTATTTGTGCCGGTCCGCTCGTAGGAGGTCTGACGGTGTGGTGGTGGGCAGCGAGAATGGTTTCCGCATCTCCTTTAGTGCGCCATTCGTATCCCGATAATTTCGTTCTCAATCTTGCGAAGTTGTAGATTTCGCCATTCTGAACGAGCCAGCATCCGTGTTCGGAGCCAATCGGTTGGTCTGAGCCCAGTAAGTCGACGATTGAGAGACGAGCATGGCCGAGCGAGCAGTGCTCATCATGCCAAGAGCGAATTCCATCTGGCCCGCGGTGTGAGAGAGACTTCGCCATTTTTCGAGCGAGGCCGGGGTCGTCGGAGCCTAGCAGCGCTGATATGCCACACATTCGCTTCACCCCGGCGCTTCAACTGCAATAGAGGCTTTGCCAAATGTGAGGAACACACTACCAAAATACGTAGCCAATCACGAAGGTTGCGACGAGGGCGATTGAATACACTAGCATGTAGAGGCTCTGCGGCGGGGCATCGTCCTGAAGCACTTCGTCACTCATCAAACGGTTCGACTCGCATGCGGATTGTAAAGGTAACGAAATAGTGTAGAGCCGACTCCACATCAAATGCCGATACTCAAAGGATTGAATTTAGGGCAATGACCACAATCAGTGGGAAGAGAACCATTGTGCCGTTGTCGTCAATCCAACGGAGACGGGGCCATTCGGAAGCGACTTGGAGCGGTGTCAAGATGATGGCGAACAGTAGTGGGGTTGCAAGGAAATACCACGAAAGCAGCCAAGCGGCGCCCACCACAAGCAGACCGACGCCGAAAACCATCCTCGGCTCCAATCCTGCCCGTCTCGCCTCGCCCATGGCGGGGTCACCGAATGCAAGCCCCCAGATTAGTGGAGCTCCAAGTGCAGCCCCCATCAGCCCAAGTTCGGGAGCCACCAGAAGTGCGGTGCACACCGATACTGCACCCCAGAAGAGTGCGCTAAACTGCTTGGCTTCGTACGCCCTTTGGCCAACTATGGTA
>CAUZJP010000256.1:0-2720 GCA_963580235.1 Candidatus Thalassarchaeaceae archaeon | reverse complement strand
CCTCCCCCGTGGAGGAAGCAGATGCGAGGTGTGAATCGGCTGTTTCCAAGTCCACTTCATCTCCTGTCGCCATTCCGTAATGGTCCTCAAGCGGCTCCTCATTGAGTAGGTCATCAGCCTCCGCCTCCTCGACATGAAACTCGACTGGAACTTCAGCAGCGGGCTCCTCCGAGGATTGCTCCTCATCATCGTCGAGCGTCTCCAAGGCGTCGGAGAGCGCACCATCACGCTGCTCGGAGTACTGCTCCGTCAGTGATTGCTCAGTCTGCTCCTCAATCTCCTCGAAAGTGGCGGGCTGCTCCGGCTCCGCCTTTCCACGGCCTAACAGACGACTCAGCCAACCCATAGTTGGCAGACAGGGAGGTAGGGGATATGCTTCTCGGAGGGAGGCCCTCATATTCAGCAAGTTCAAACGAGGTCGGTGGCACCGAACCGCTCAATGTCCCACGACCCACTCGCCGGATGCCGCGTCATCGGCTTCGACCTTGAGACGACCGGGCTACAATCTCGAAGTCACCGAATCGTGCAATTTGCAGTGTTGGGCAGCGATGTGGACGGCAGCGCAATCCACTACGAGTCACTCGTCGACCCGCAACGCCGTATCCCGGCTGATGCCGCCCGAATCCACGGCATTCAAGATGCTGATGTCCGAGGAATCGCCAACTTCGGCACGCATATCGACCGACTCGACGAGTTGTTCACCGACGCTGTGGTAGTGGGCCACAATGTTCGTCGCTTCGACTGGCCGTTCATGGCTGATGAATACCTCAGGTTCGGACGCACAATGCCCGAGCCACGAGCCATCATCGACACCTTAGAAGTGGCTCGCAGACTGAAACTTCCAAAACCACACAGACTCGGTGGCCTCTGCAGACAATTTCACGTATCCCTAGAAAATGCCCACACGGCAGGCGCTGATGCAGCAGCAACTCTGCTCCTTCTCTGGCAGATTATGGAAGCTCACCCGAGGCCTTTCCGCAGGACCTTGGACGACCTGCAAACTTGGCTGTCCGGCAGCCAAGCCTCATCGGGTGGTGCTCTTGGTAGAGGGTACGACGACCTCGAACCATTTGATTCACAGGGCAAACTGAGAGTTGATGGAGAAAATTTGGTTTTCGCCTTCGGCAGGCACCGGGGTGACACCCTGTCGACCGTGAGCCGTGTCGACCCCGACTATCTTCGCTGGGTCCGCTCGCCAAGCGGGCCACTCACAAATGCTGACCGAAGCCTCCTCTCCGACTGGCTCACCACAAAGACCGCTGACTGAGTGTCCAACCGAGCAATAGCCCATTCAAGCGTCTGGAATCGGATTCCAAGGCAGCACATCACACCAATCACCGAGCCGCCAACTAGAGCCGCCGACATTTACTCCGCCGAGCATCACGGGCCCCTCCCATGCGAGGTCTTGGATTTCCTGAAGATACTCGCGCGCGTAGCCGGAGAATATCGCGCCGTAACGGCTCCCGGTCAGAGCCATGGTCCCATTTTCGTCGGTTGGTAGCATCCGCTCAACCAAAGCGACTGAGCAGTCGTCCTCGACGCGAATCAGTTGCACCACCTCGTCACGGAAGACACCGGTAACCTCCAACTCACCCTCCGCCCGTGCCCAAATCCACTTCGGGCACCAAGCCTTCCATTCACAGAATCCGCAGGCCTCCTTACTGGGGGTCGCGGCGAACGGCTCCGGAGTCAACTTGCTCGCTTCCCAAGCGGCGAAGGCGTCGTCGAGAACGCTCGGACCGTCAGCGACGAAAACCTCCGAGCGGAGCGAATACCACCCTTCGGCGCGGATTGGGGGGTGGCTGGGGTTGTTAGCGATGATTAGGTCTCTGTAGAGGCGCAGTTGCCTGCTCACAGTGTCATAGAGCTCTCCATCTGGCGGTCGGCCCGTCTTCAGGTCGGCGACAATCCAACCGATCGGATTCTTCTCCTCGTCCCGCTCGACTATCAGCAGGTCGAGTCGTCCCATGAGGCGGCCGCAGGATGAGCGGAGAGTGCCCTCGGCGGAGAGCACCATACTCTGAATGTCCTTCCAGTCAGCAACTGAAATCGCCGCCAAACTGACCTTTTTGAAGCCCGCCTTCTGGAACAGGATGTTGAGAGAGCCGATTAGCAACTTCTGCCCCTTTTCGAACTCCTCCTCCTTCCATTTCGGATGGCGAGGTGTTTCGAAGAACGCCTCTCTCTCCTCCTCCCACTGCTTGGTCAGAATCGCCTTGGCGGTGGTGGGAAGCCAGCCGGTCTCGTCGTCCGCCCTGCCGGAGAGGTCGAGGTTGCAGAGGTCTTCCACAGAGTCGTGAACCGCTGTACCAATCGCCGCTGGCATCCCGGTCTTGCGTGGCAGTCGCTGTCTTGAAAGCCAGAACTTTCTCGGGCACGCCTCAAAGTTATTCCAAGCGGAAGGGGAGAGCGAGTGGGCGCGCTCATGTGCTCCTGTCATTCCTCTCGCCTCCTCACCTCTCTCCGTCGAGGGCGGGGCGCCATGCGCCCCAACCATTAATGAGACCGGCGCCGAGCGGAACTCGTGAACAATGGACCAATAGTGAGAATTAACGACGATGTCGATGCTGAGGGGGCCCTTGTGGTCTCCTGCTTCCCAACGGTCAGCATGGTGTCGAGCATCGTAGCCCACTATCTCGTCGAGAAGCTGGAATTGGAGTTCGTGGGTGGCGTCAGAGATGCTCGCCTGCCCGCAGTCTGCCTCGTCCAGGATGGGGAGC
>CAUZJP010000255.1:0-2721 GCA_963580235.1 Candidatus Thalassarchaeaceae archaeon | reverse complement strand
GAGACAGTCCTGATGTTCGGCGAGGACATCGGCTATTTCGGTGGCGTCTTCCGTGTCACCGACGGCCTTCAGGCGAAGCACGGAGTACACCGAGTATTCGATTCACCATTGGCAGAAGGAGGCTTGGCCGCAATCGCCTTCGGCATGGGCCTCAACGGATTGCGACCCATTGTCGAAATCCAATTCTCTGACTACATCTTCCCTGCATACGACCAAATCGTCAACGAAATCGCAAAATTACGGCATCGCTCAGGTGGCGAGTTTTGGACCCCTGTGGTAGTCAGAGCCCCAGCGGGAGGAGGCATCAGGGGGGGCCACCACCACTCACAGTCGCCGGAGTCGCAGTTCACCCACACCCCTGGGCTGAATGTCGTCTACTGCTCGAATCCGTACAATGCGAAGGGGCTGCTCATCAGCGCCATCGAGTCGAATGATCCGATCATCTTCCTAGAACCGAAAAGGTGCTACCGCGGGCCATTTTACGGGGACCCACACAATGTGCCCACATGGAAGAACCACCCTGACGGCGAGGTGCCCGAGGAGTACTACAGCATCCCATTGGGTGAGGCGCGTCTGGTCGAGGAAGGGAGCGACTGCACAGTCATCTCATGGGGCGCGATGGTCCATGTCGCAGAGCAGGGCATTCGGGATTCGGGGATTTCCTGCGACCTGATTGACCTGCAATCTCTAGTTCCATGGGATCGTGATGCTGTGGTGAAATCGGTCGAAAAGACTGGCCGTTGCGTCATTGTTCACGAAGCGCCGAAAACCAGCGGATTTGGGGCTGAAATGGCTGCGAGCGTCCAAGAACGCTGCTTTTATTCCCTTGAGAGCCGAATCGAAAGGGTCACGGGCTGGGACACCCCCTTCCCCCACAGCACGGAGTGGGACTACATGCCGAGCCCGCAAAGAATCGCAGACGCAATCAAGCGAACCATGGAGGAGTGAAGATGGGAATTTACGGATTCAGACTACCCGACATCGGAGAGGGTGTGGTCGAGGGCGAAGTGGTCGCATGGCACATCGAGGTCGGAGCCTCAGTCAACGAGGATGACCCGCTGGTGGATGTGATGACTGACAAGGCGAATGTGACGATTCCAAGTCCAGTTACAGGCACTGTCACCAAGACTGTCGGTGCGCCGGGTGACATCATCGCGGTCGGCTCGGTCTGCATAGAGTTCGAAGTCGAAGGGGAGGGCAACGCGGTCTCAGGTGACGATGAACCGGTTGCCGAACCAGAGGCCGAGCCCGAACCAGAGCCAGAGCCTACTCCCGAGCCAGCAAAGATTGCTGCTCCTGCACCGGCACCAACCGTCAGCTCAGGGCGGCCACTCGCATCACCGGCGGTTCGCAGGCGAGCGAGTGAGGAGAATATCTCACTCAACGAGGTTCAGGGAACTGGCCCGGCGGGTCGAATCTCTCAGGCTGACCTCGACGCTCATCTGACGGCTCCGGATACCGTTGGCGGCATCCCAATCTCTCAGGCGGGAGTCGAACAGACCGGCACCACCGAAGTGCCGCTCATCGGACTTCGACGCAAGATTGCTGACCAGATGACCAAGTCATACACGACGATTCCACACTTTTCCTTCTTCGAGGAGGTCGATGTCACCGACCTTGAGGCGCTGCGACAATGGATGAACTCTAACCGGACTGAGGAGCAGCCGAAGCTGACCTATCTGCCATTCATCATGCAGGCGCTGGTAAAATTGTTCCAGTCGGGCCACGCTGGCTGCAACGCCACCTACGACGACTCAGCCGAAATCGTCACCCGCCACGACGGAATCAACATCGGCATCGCCACCACCACCGACCGCGGCCTCTATGTCCCTGTGGTCAAACATGTCGAGGCGAAAACGATCTGGGAGACCGCAACTGAACTGATTCGGGTAGCGGGAGCGGCGAGAGACGGCACTGCAGGACTCGACGACCTCACCGGCTCGACCTTCACAATCACCAGTCTCGGACGAGATGGTGGAATCGGTGCCACTCCCATCATCAACCATCCCGAGGTAGGGATCCTTGGAGTCCACAAGGCGATTGACAGACCGATGGTTGTTAACGGCAGAATCACAATCCGACGGATGATGAATCTATCTTCCTCATGGGACCACAGAGTGGTCGACGGGGCAGATGGTGCCGCCTTGGTTCAAGGGTTGAGGGATATGTTGGAGCATCCGATTACAATCCTCTGAGGTGACCTAAATGGAGAGAATCACCTGTCAGGTACTGGTGGTAGGAGCCGGCCCCGGAGGCTATGTCGCAGCAATCCGAGCCGGCCAACTAGGCCTTGACACAGTCATCGTCGAGGGGGACAAGGCTGGCGGAACCTGCTTGATTCGCGGCTGCATTCCTTCAAAGGCAATCATCCACGCAGCCGAGCGTTTTGAGGCGCTGCGTGAGCACCAAGAAGGACACATGGGGCTCTCGGTAACCGGGGAGGTGGCGGTGGACATGCCCGCACTGGTCGGTTGGAAGGATGTCATCGTCGAGAAGCTGAACAAAGGGGTCGAGGCTCTGCTCAAGGGAGCCGGAGTCCGGCTGGTGAAGGGGTGGGCCTCGTTCGTCGACGGAAAAACTTGCAATGTGACAGATTCTGACGGCAACAAGGTCGCACACATCTCAACTGAGAACGTCATCCTCGCCACTGGCTCATCGCCAATCGAACTTCCCTTCATGCCCTACGACGAAACCCACATTCTCTCCTCCACCGGTGCCCTC
>CAUZJP010000254.1:0-2726 GCA_963580235.1 Candidatus Thalassarchaeaceae archaeon | reverse complement strand
CCCGCCGGCTACACAGCGGGCCTCTACGCAGCCCGCGCCATGCTCGAACCACTGATGTTCGCCGGCTACGCCTCGGGCGGCCAACTGATGCTCACCTCTGACATTGAGAACTATCCCGGCTACCCTGAGGGCATCGGAGGGCCAGAGATGATGGTCGAGTTGCGAGCTCAGGCGGAGCGCTTCGGATTGGAAGTCGAGGACAAGAATGTCGAGAAGGTCGACTTTTCGGAACGTCCGTTCAAAGTCTGGGTCGAAGGTGAGGAATTCCGCGCAGAGAGCATCATCATCGCAACGGGAGCCGATGCGATTTGGCTCGGGGCCGAGGGCGAAGCGGAGCAGAAGGGGAAGGGCATCAGCACCTGCGCCACCTGTGACGGCTTCTTCTTCCGAGACGAGGAGGTCGTGGTGATTGGCGGTGGCGATTCAGCGATGGAGGAGGCGAACTTCTTGACCCGCTTCGCCAGCAAGGTGACCGTACTCCACAGACGAGAATACTTCCGTGCCTCTCAGGTGATGTACGACCGAGCGGTGGCGAATCCGAAGGTCGACATCCAGACCAACAGGACTGTCAAACGCTGGCTCTCCGACGAAAAGGGCCTCTCCGGAGCCATGTTGGTAGACTCGAGAGATGACAGCGAGCACGAAATAGCCTGCACAGGCGCCTTCATCGCAATCGGACACAAGCCGAACACCGGATTCCTTGAGGGACAGGTCGAGATTGACGATTCTGGTTACATCATCCCACACGAGTACACGATGACCTCGGTTGCCGGCGTCTTTGCTGCCGGGGATGTCGTCGACACTCGCTACCGCCAAGCGGTGACCGCCGCGGGAATGGGCTGCGAGGCGGCCATCGACGCCGAGAAGTGGCTCGAAGAGAACGCTCACTAGGGAATTCTCACCAATTCACAGATGATGGGGAACTATCATCAATCAGTATGTGCATGAGTGGTACATGAGGAAGACAAGGAAAGCCATAATTGCCCTGCTGCTAATCATCACTGCATCACTTTCAGGATGCATTGGGTATAATTTGGCAAATGAAAAGATAGAGGATCCGAACACCTACACTGCGAACGATGCAGCTCATGACATAGGCTCAGAAACCAATGACACCCTCATGTTATTGCGCATGTACGGTGATCAAGGGGACTTCCAGTGGAATAATATCTCAATAATGCTATCAGTCGGTGATAATGTATACGATTGTACCATCGGAGAAAGCGAAGCATGTAGCATTTCACAAGAGACGGGCGATGATGTAAACAGTTGGGAAATTGGTGAGTACATTTGGCTTTCCGAAAACGACATGGACATCTGTTCACAACCTTGTCAAATCGACATTCGTGTCCTCCACTACAACGGCCTTCTTAGCGGCGCCCGAAGCATTGCAGTCGCTTAGTCAGAGTAATAACGACATTTGAGTTAGGACATTCATGCAGCCCGGGGTTCCGCCGCATACCCAGCAAACGCCGTTTGGTGGAACGCAACCGCAGTATGGGCAACCTGGACCAGCTCAAACGCAGTATGGGCAACCACCTCAACAGATGATAATCGGCCAACCGAACATGGCTCAACCAGCCGTTGGAATGGGTCATCCAATGATGGGAGTACCCGCCACCTCTGCAACCACTGCACTGGTTCTTGCCATCTTGAGTCTCTTCTGCGGTGGCATCTGCCTAGCCATACCTGCCTTGATTGTCGCCAATAATGCACTCACCATCACCAATCAATACCCCGGCCACCCAGATGCTGGGAGTGCGAAAGCTGCAATGGTCATCTCATGGATAGTGATTGGGCTCACAGCGGTGGTAATTGTGATCTATGTGGGGCTGGGCGTTCTGATGCTCGCATCCGGTGGCTACTGAGCGAAGGGCGATATCCGAGTGACCTCTCGCGCTGCCGATGAGCGACCTCTCAGCCGACGAGCGGGCCCGCTACGCCCGTCACATCATGCTGCCGGACGTCGGCCTCGAAGGGCAACTCAAACTCAAGCAGTCAAGCGTCTGCGTCATTGGTGCAGGCGGCCTCGGCAGTCCTGCCCTCCTCTATCTCGCAGCAGCGGGAGTCGGGCGCATCGGCATCATCGACGACGATCTTGTCGACGCAACCAACCTGCAACGGCAGATTGTGCATGGAACCCCTGACGTGGGAAGCCCGAAGGTGGAGTCGGCGAAGATGCGACTGGAGGAGGTCAACCCGGAGGTAGAAGTGGAGGTGCACGAGGTTCGGCTCAACATCTCGAACGCGCTTGAAATCCTTGACGGATACGATGTGATTCTTGATGGAACTGACAACATTCCGACCCGCTATCTGGTCAGCGACGCCTGCGAAATTCTTGGCATTCCATGGGTCTACGGTAGCATCTTCAGATTCGAGGGCCAAGTCACCCTGTTCAACCACCAAGGCGGCCCAAACTACCGAGACCTCTTCCCTGACCCCCCGCCCCCCGAGGCCGTGCCCTCCTGCGCTGAAGCCGGGGTTCTAGGTATCCTACCGGGTGTTGTTGGCTCAATTCAGGCAACTGAGGCGCTGAAGCTGATGCTTGGAATCGGTGAAACCCTCTCTGGCAGACTGCTTGTCTACGATGCTAAGGGTATGGAGTTCCGCACTTTGAAGGTCGACGAATACCCAAAACGAGACCCAGTGACTGAACTCGTCGAACTCGATGCTTATTGCGAGATGCCGACCAGCGTTGGCACAGGGGGAGCTTCGGTCGACGGGGC
>CAUZJP010000253.1:0-2751 GCA_963580235.1 Candidatus Thalassarchaeaceae archaeon | reverse complement strand
GTAGACCCGACCTTGGACGAGACAGTTGTGATTCGCCTGAACGATGAGGGTAATCACATCGCCTTCGCCGAGTGTGACATTGTTGTATGTCGCATTAACAAAGAACTCATGCGCCCCCTCCCAACCATTCTCCATCGGCATCCAGTCGCTCTGCTCGCCATCGATTACGCTGGTGGTCCCGACATCGAGCCAGACTGTGAACGAGGTCTTGCCAGAGAGGCCATCGAAGAACTGGGTTGCGCGACAGGCGTCGTTGTCGGTGATGAGTGAGGCGTAGACATAGACCGACGCTTCGCCGGAGAGAGTCACGGTCTCTTCAGCCGGAGCGGACTCCACATCGATGACGGTGGTCGAGCCGAACTCGAATGTTTCGAAGGGAGGCTCGCCGGTGAAGTAGGGGAAATTTCGGTCGAGATTGTCAGCGCTCTGGGTTCCGTTGACGAAGAGCCGGTGTTCTTCGGGCATCTGCCAGTCCAGCCCCGGTCCTGTCGGGAAATTATCCTCGTTGCTCTGTGAGGAGACCGGTTGGGCAACGGCAATCAGTGAGAAGATGAGCAGCAGGCAGAAGGCGGGGGCTAGAAGCCCCCGATTGGGTGTGGCGGGGTCAGCCGAGCGACAGGAGGACGACTGCCCTCGCGTGCGAGCGCTCGCCTCGGCCCTCATGGGCCGAGGAAGTAACCCACCTACTTTCAACCTGCCCGAACCCTGTCGAGCAGCCACCTAGGGTGATTTGGCGAAGTCATCAGGCGAGCCAACCGATGTAGTCGAGGAGCTGCCAAGCGAGCAGCGCTCCGATGCCGATTGAAATCGCATTGACCTGTCCCTTGCCGATCAGTCCCCGATTCTCGAGGGTCGCACCGAGCACGCTGTCAACCTGACAGCCAATCCATCCAACGGCAGTCACTAGGCCGATGAAGGTGATGGCATCACCTGTCGACCCACCACCCTGCAGGAGCCAGCCGAGACCCCAACCGAGCACTGCAATCATGAATGCACCAGCGGCCGCTGCCATCTGTCCGTTGGGACTCCATCCGCCATTCATTCCCGCCTCGCAACTCTTCATCGTGGTAATCATCCGAACCCGGTCGTCAAGGCAGCCGAACTCGCTGGCAAAGGTGTCCGCAGCAGCGACTGCAATCGCGGCGCAGTAGACCGGCAGCATCTGGTCCCAATTACCGCTGGCGAAAGCGATAATCGCCACGACTCCGGGAACTCCGCCGTTGGCGACCACGTTCTGCCATTCGCGATGGCCATCCTCTGACTCAGCGAGCCCCTTCGCCTGCTTCTCGTCCCAGCGCCATCTGGTTGCCCAGGAACCCGTCCCAAGGAATACCAAGAGGATGATGAGCCATGTCCAGTGACCGAGCGTTCCGACAATTGTGCCGAGGATGATAGCGGTGGCGATACCGGGTCCATCGAGGATGTTTCGAACTCGTGAGACAATCGTCAGCAGGGCGACGAGCGAGACGCTAATCCACAGGTTGGTGGGGTCGAGTCCTCCGACGATTCGGCCGACATCAGTTGCCGCGACGGACACGCCGTCAAACAGAGTTTCCCATTGCACTCAAGCACCCCAACGGTCTACGACCAGAACGCGACCCGATGGAATTGGTTCAAGAACCTGCCTCATGCGAGCGCGGCAGCGCGCGCGTTGCCGACCATATCGGGTTTCGCCGACCTCATGCAGCCTTGGTCGGTGCAGCCAAGACTCCAGAGATGATTGCCCGCCCGAGAATGATGATTCCCCCTACCAAGACTACTGATAGTCCCAACATCGCCACCATAGTCGTCTTGTCACTCCAGTTGAGCGCAATTGCAACAACCTCCATCAGTGTCAGAGAACCGTTCCACATGGCGTGCCCAGCCATCGCAAGTCCGAGCCCGACCAGTGGATGCTTCGGCATCGGAACCGTCCAATTCGCTTCGGCCGGTCGCCAATTGCCCAACTGCTGAGCTAGGTCGTTCTCAAGCAGGGTGGCGACCGGTGAGGAGGGGACCTCCTCAGCGTCAGTAGAGGTGTTGCTGAGAAATTCACCAGTCTTGGGATCCACCAACTTCCACTCAGGAAGCTTTTGGGTGGCTTCACCAACCAGTTCGGGCGTGTGGATAAGCGGCCTTTCCCTCGCTCGCTTGTCCATCAGATACCAGCCAAGTCCAGTACCAGTGAGTCCAGTCCAGAAGGCGTGTCCCGGAATCGAGCCAAGACCGCGGATGAGGGCGGTGAGGGTGAAGTCGAGCGGGCCCCCGAAAAGTGAGCCTAGGACATACATCAGATTCTCCAGCATCGCAAAGCCGAGCCCTACCGTGAAGCCGACCTGGAAGCCCCGTTTCGGAGTGTCTATGGTCGAGGCGAAGGCGAGCACGAAAAGCCCCTTGCACAACTCTTCGCCAATCGGTGCTGAGACGACTGGAAGGGTCAGATTCACCATCGCCTCCGAGAGGAAGATGCCTGCCATCAGGGGGTAAATCAGTGAGTTGATGGTCAACGCCGGAATGGTCGATAACATCCCTCCGACTATCCATGACTCCGCCTCCCTCTGCCGGGTGTGCAGGCTGAGCCTCCGGGTGCACCATGACCACCAAGCGACCACTGGGATGCTGAAACCGAGTAGCCATGCGGGGATGCCTATCACGATGAAAATCAGGATGACGAGCACCGCCAGCGTGTCGTCGGCCAGCATCAGCGCGGTTAGCGCGCTGGTGGTCAGGATGAGCCCAGCGAAGAAGATCCACATCGTCTTCGAAGGTGGC
>CAUZJP010000252.1:0-2760 GCA_963580235.1 Candidatus Thalassarchaeaceae archaeon | reverse complement strand
AGGGTGTCACCTTGAAGACCAACTTGGCGGATTTGGGGACTCATGAGGTCGACGAGCGGGCGATTCGGCAGGTGGTTCTGAACCTCATCTCCAATGCCATCAAGTACACCGAGAAGGGGGGTGAGGTGGTGGTATCGTGCGAACTTTCCGATGACCAGATTCACATCTTGGTTAGGGACACAGGGATTGGCATGAGTGACGAGAATCAGCAGGTGATTTTCCGTGAATTCGTCCAGGTGCGTGGCGCAGATGGGCGGCAGCGAGCGGGAACTGGACTCGGCCTGGCGCTCTCGAAACAATTCATCGAGATGCATGGTGGGACTCTCATCGTCACGAGCAAAGTCGGAGTCGGCTCAACTTTCATCGTCAATTTGCCGAGTGAATGAATCAGCGGCCGGTGTGACTAGCGACGGATGATGATGGTGAGCAGGTCGTCGTGCCTGAGCACATGGTCGAGCCCAACTCGCTGCCAGTCGAACTTTGCGGAGGGCCCCTTGACTCTAGCGAATCGGAACTTGCGGACGAAGTCGCGGTGCAGGGTGGCACAGACGGCGCGGACTGTGCTGCCCTCCTTGACGATGAGAGGCTCGATGAGGTCAGCCTCTTGGCCCTGCGGTTTCAAGAACACCGACATGAAGCCGAGATTGTCGTAGATGAAGTCCTTCATCTCCTCGATCCCCTGTCCGGTCTTTGCCGAGATTGGAAGAACCGGCCACTCGGCTGGAAGGCATTCGTACATCTCCTCGAGGTCCTTCTCGGTTGCGAGGTCAATTTTGTTGACGATTACGACTGCCTTTGAGTAGACACGACTGCCGGCGAGCGTGTCGACGATCATGTCGGCGGTGGCATCAACCCGAAGCGTCACCAACGCGCTGGTGAAACCGAATGAGCGGATGACGTCCTGCATTTCAGGGATGGAGAGATGGGTCTGCTCGACGGTGCTACGAATCTCGATTCCACCCTTACTGCGACGGGTGATGAAGACAGGAGGCTTCAGCTCGTTGAGGCGCATGCCGGCAATTTCGAGTTCGCGATGGAGGACGCGGAAGTGGGAGGTCTGAAACGGCTCAACCACGTAGAGAACCATGTCACAGGTCCTCACCACCCCCAATATCTCCTTCCCACGCCCCTTGCCTTCTGCCGCCCCCTTGATGAGGCCGGGAAGATCGAGAATCTGGATTTTTGCGCCTCGGTGCTCCATCAGGCCGGGGATACAGGTCAGCGTCGTGAAGGCGTATCCGCCGGTCTCCGACTCGACGTCGGTGACCTGTCCGATGAGGGTCGATTTTCCGACGCTTGGGAATCCGACTAGAGCAACACTGGCGTCGCCCGACTTCTTGACTTCGAAGCCATGGGCGGGGCCGCTTGACTTGGTGTGGGCAGCGACCTTCTCCTCCTTTGCCTTGAGAGCGGCGATCTTCGCCTTCAGCTTGCCAAGATGGTGCATGGTAGCCTTGTTCTTCGCAGTCTTGTCGATTTCCGCTTGGATGTCGGCAATCTGCTCCTTGATGGTCGCCATGCAGATTCACCCTGTCGCGGGGGCCATTTGGCCGCCTGTTTCAGTTGCGGGGCTAAGCCGTCGTTCTTCAAGTCGGCGCTGTATCCTGCGTGCGAAGGCTGATGGCCAGCGAAGGTAGGCGAGTGCCATGGTCGACCTGCTGGCCCGCTTGGTCGAGCCCGAGCAGTGGAGGAATCTGCTCAAAATGCCATGTGACGAGTTACGAACGGGCATGGAGGCGCGGTCTCTGCGCGGATTGCGCCCAGATGCCGATGACTCCTTCGAGCGAGGCTTCGATGTCGATATCGAGGCGGAACTGCTCGATTGGATGGACTTTCACGACTTTGCGGGAGATGGGCCTCTTTTGGAGTCGGTTTGCGCTGCTCTTGAGTCCGGGGCGGAGCCGGAACGGCTGGCCACCGGTCTGTGGCAGTTGGCAGACTGGGCGAGCCCGGGCACTTGGCGCTGCATGGAGGGACGGGGTTTCCTCTACCTCGAGCCCTA
This sequence comes from Candidatus Thalassarchaeaceae archaeon, assembly GCA_963580235.1. Lineage (GTDB taxonomy): Archaea > Thermoplasmatota > Poseidoniia > Poseidoniales > Thalassarchaeaceae > MGIIb-Q1. The sequence goes on along the minus strand of CAUZJP010000252.1, from coordinate 758 downwards.
TTCCGGGGGACCTTTGGATGGCGTGAGTCAGCTCTACGAAGAGGCGACCTGGGGCGCGGCGCTGGGCGAAATCTACCGTATGGATGCGGATGACTACGCCGAGAAGGTGGTGCTCGACTGGATGGCTCGGCGACAGGATTTGGACGAGACCTTGGATGAGAAGCAGGACCCGCGGATTCTCTCCACGATGCAGAGCCATCGCCGATTCTCAACCGCATTACACCGGCTCGCAGGAATCCTTGATGCCGGCAAGAATGGGGAGGCCGACGAGGGGTTGGGTGTTGTCTTGCTGGTCTGCCGTGAGTGGCATTCTATGCTGAATGTCGGATGGGGAGAGTTCAATCTTAGAGGACTGCTCATGTCCGGTTGGGGGGAGGAATCACCGTGACCGACGACGCACCCCCGTTCATCGAACCACCTCCAGAAGAACTCCTCCTTGAGCCGGAGCCTCCAGCCACACCTCCCGAGCCTTGCCTAGTGCTGTTGGGTCGGTTTCAGCCGTTCCATCGTGGACACGCGGCGCTGATCGATGCGGCACTCGCACACGCCGCAGGCGGCCGGTTGCGCATCGGCATCGGTTCGTCCAATCGAATGGAGAGCATCGAAAATCCTTGGACTTGGGAAGAGCGGAAGCAGATGGTGAACATCTGGCTTGATTCTGCCCACCCCGATGCCGAAGTTGAGGTGGTAGCGATTCCCGACATCGATGACCCGCCCAACTGGGTCGAACACGCGAATCGATACCACGGTGAAGCGGG
>CAUZJP010000251.1:0-2794 GCA_963580235.1 Candidatus Thalassarchaeaceae archaeon | reverse complement strand
GCCACCTCGCAGGAGGACCCCACCAAGGAACCCAAGGCGTACTTGGACAGGCAGGAAATGAATTCAGTTCCCGAAGGCGAACGGACCTATGATGCCGATGACCGTGACCAATTGCGGAAGCTTCTGCTCGACGAGACGGTCGGTCGCTACGGCCAGGGCAACTGGACTTGGCAGGTGACGGCTGACCAGGCAGAACCTGACCTAATCGATGAGTTCGACCCTGACGAAGGCAATGACTGGGTTCTTGAGGTGGAGTTTGTCATCCTCACCCCACGGATTACTGAAGTGGTTTGAGTAATTCCTCAGCTATCCTCTGTTCACCTCTCACAGGTATTTGCCCGGCGGTTTGAATCGGTTGATTCACCTCGAAGTCAATCTCCTACACATCCGTAATGGCCAAACGGTGACGGGTGGACGCGTGCGAATGTTCTTTCAGCAAACCGGAGTGGCGGGAGTCGGTAGAGATGGTATCGTCGATTGACATCACCAAGATGACAGTGCGCGGGAGGGTGGTGGTCGACCTTGAAGTCAGGATGCAAGACCCCGATGACCACGACTTTCAACCACGCGCACATCTCGACGGTTCTACACTTTACATCACCAACGAAGGATACGCGGACGAGCAGGCGAGTGAGGAGTTGGATGACGAACTCTTGGAAGCGTGCGAAAGGGACAGGTTCGTGGAATTGAAGGTAAAATTCTCTGTTGAGGGGATGCATGGAGTGCTGACTCACCCACACCCAATCGTCATGGATGGCAAGGCGAAAAAGCTCGCAGAACCGCGCTGGAAGACCATCGTACCACTGCAATGAGATGGGACATCCCGGGTACCCCCCACTTTCTTTCATATGTAAACCGTCGACCAATAGTGATTGATGCAAAGTAGACACGGCACCCAAAAGATGGCGCGCTTCAATCGATTGAGGTCAGAGATACTGGATTATGTCTCAACAAATCCAAACTGTACCGCGAGCGAAATCGTAGCCGCCTTGGCAAATGAGAGGCGAATGAAAAACCACGGTCTGACTCCACGCAAGGTTGGATTCTTCATTCCTAGGCACTGCAAGGAAATATTGTGGACTCAGGATCGGGCGACCGGCAAGAGAATCTACACAGTTACCAGTTGAACTCACTTCTGCACCCCGCTCCCGGCCGTCAACTTTCAATCTCCTTCTTTCGACGGTCGGGGGCACCCCCCTCCTTCTGATGGCGGCGTGACCGCTACCATGCTCATGCGGCGGGGTTAAATCGGGCCGGCAGGTCGGCGATTCGCTGGACCCATAGTGTAGCCTGGATATCACTGGGGCTTGCGGAGCCTCAAACCCGTGTTCAAATCGCGGTGGGTCCGCTTTATTCGCCCTTAGTCCTCATGTTGATAGCGGTGAGACGGCTCCGTGGGTCGCTGGACCCATAGTGTAGCCTGGATATCACTCTAGCCTCCGGAGCTGGAAACCCGTGTTCGAATCGCGGTGGGTCCGCCTCCGGTAGATTGCGGATGCGCGAGGTTGATTGAGTGAGGGTGCAAGGCTCGACCATGGCGGTGGTTCTGCGGCGGCGAGTGGACTGGCCGATGCTCGATGTTGCGAGCGTGGTTTTCTACCCCCAGTACTTTGACTTGGCTCACCGATTTTTTGAGGAGTCGTGGGAGCATATCTGTGGCATTGACTATCCTACTTTGACCGGTCATAGGCGTCTGGGTTTCCCCGCGGTTCGAACTGAGTCCGACCATGTAGCGCCACTTCGCTACGGTGATGAAATTGTCTGCACAGTCTGGATTGAGAAGGTTGGAACCAAGTCCTGCACCTGGCGCTACCGGTTCGAGAATCAGGATGGTCTGCTCTGCTGGAACGGCAAGGTGGTGACCGTGTGCGTCGACCTCGACAACTTTGAATCGAAGCCGATTCCAGCAGAATTGGCTGAATCTCTGCGTGCCTGTGGTGAGGATTGAAGGAGAACCCCGCTTTGGGTAGGGCCATGGAAACTTTGGACAATGACCCACCTGATGATGTTCTGTCGGGTGATGTGTTGTCTGATGAGCCGGTCATGCCAGAGATACCTCTCAAGCCCAACAAGGCGATTCCCATCACCATCGGCGTATTGATGGTCATTGGTGCACTTTTCCTGTTGATTTCGTCAGTCGGAGAAATCTACACTCACTACGCACCGCGGTCAGACCAGTATTACGAACAGATGGCAACCAGCTTCTCTTATGTCGGCATCGAAACGAATGCCAGTGAGGTAGAGCAGTGGGACGATGCGTTTCAAGAGAGGAATTACCACCTCATCGCTGGCTTTACGACTTTGATTCCAGTTCTGGGCATCGGAGCCGCAGGCGTCATGTTCTGCATGCGCCGGAGAGTAGCGATTAAAGTCGGCGCTGCATCCTCAATCACATATGTGGTGATCAGTATGTTAGTGACCATATATTGGGCGAGTAGCATAGAGTCGAGTGTCGGAATCTCTATGTCAACTCCTTATGCTGTCATTGAGTCAATAATGGGAATTGTATGCTCTATGTTCTGCATCGCACTACCATTCATTCCGCTGCTTGTGGCGGCTGGAAATGCTGCTTTGAAACCACCTAAATGAGTCACTCGTTTTGTGCTCTCGGCCACTTCTTCGAGAGCGCCTTTCGCAGCGTTTCATCCATCTTTGCATTCCACCAGTCGGCCCTGCGCCAGATAGCGTAACGGCCTCTGATGCCTCGCATGTCGGCACCCTCCAACTTCGCATCCTGCATGTTGGAGAGACTCAGTTTCGCCCTTAGAAAACGGGCTCCCCTCATGTCGGCGCC
>CAUZJP010000250.1:0-2802 GCA_963580235.1 Candidatus Thalassarchaeaceae archaeon | reverse complement strand
AATCTGTGGAACACCTGATGACTGACCACCGCTGCTCGGCACATTTGCCTCTATGGAAAAGGGGCCAGTCAACTCGCTAGAATCTGTCAGCGACCAAGCACGGAAACGGGTCGAGTTGTCATCGACCGACACCAACACCATGTCGTTGGCGACATCGACCACCAGTGTCTGAGCGCCCGTGATGTCTTCCGCCATCTCGATTACAGGAGGGTTGTTCCTCGCATCCAACTGTATTAGCACATCATCGAACAGCATGTAGAGGCGACCATCATCAGGATGAGTGGCGGTGGCGCTCACATCGACGACCAGAGGGGAGAACGAGACATAGGTGTCTGCAGGACGAAGGGCTTCGATGACCAAGTCCGTGACTTCAGCATCTCCGGGAACCAGCCAGGAGGCGCCTGTATCCACATTGGGGGTCAGTCGAGAACTGTGGGGTTCTGGACCGATGAAGTCGTTCTGTTGACCAAAACCGCCGAAGCCGCGCCAGTCCATGATTGAAACCTGTGTATCCACGAAGTTGAGTTGTGGCTGCTCTACCCAAGTGCCGTTTGAACCATTCACACGCACCTCAAAGGTGAGATTGTCAACAATCGCACCCGGCGCCAAGGTAAGGTGTAGGTTACCTTCGGCGAGGATTCCGTTGTCCGGATCAGCGTCTGTCGCATCGATTGTCATCCAACCAGTGTCGTTGGAACCACCTGAACCCCACTCGGCGACACCACTGATTTGACTCTCGGATTGAAGGGCTGCCAGCGGTGTCCAAGATGATAGCAACATCAGCGATACGAGGAACAGGGGACTGAATTTCACCCCTCTGAGAGCCATTGTACGCAACGCTCTCTCATTTACTTATCAAGGAGTGGGGTTCCCGTGTCCAATTGTATACTACGTATACATAGGGGGTTCCAGCCCGTAAAAGGAACTTAATTTGACTGTTATTCAGTAGGAATGCACATATCGGAGAGGTCGACCCCCACAATGTAGCCCCGGTGACGCCTCGATGTCCGACGACGAGAAACTCAGGAGAGATTCACTAGACTACCACGCGTCACACCCTTCCGGGAAGATGCGTACGGTACCGACCAAACCACACGCTACCCAAAGGGACCTCTCACTCGCCTACTCCCCAGGTGTTGCCTATCCCTGCCTAGAGATTGAGAAGTGGCCGGAAAACGCCTACAGATACACCGCCAAAGGGAACCTTGTCGCGGTCATCTCCAACGGCACCGCGGTGCTCGGTCTCGGCGACATTGGAGCGCTTGCGAGCAAGCCGGTGATGGAGGGCAAGGGGCTGCTCTTCAAGGCGTTCGCCGACATCGATGTGTTCGACATCGAGGTTGACACCACTGACGTCGACGAGTTCGTTGAGACTGTCAAGCGGATTGCACCCACCTTCGGCGGTATCAATCTCGAGGACATCAAGGCTCCAGAGTGCTTTGAGATTGAGGCGAGATTGGTCGCCGAACTCGACATCCCCGTAATGCATGACGACCAGCACGGAACCGCAATCATCGCCGGTGCTGCTCTGTTGAACTCTCTGGAAATCGCAAAGAAAGATATCTCAGAGGTGAAGGTCGTGGTCTCTGGAGCGGGTGCCTCGGCTATTTCCTGCGCCGAACATTGGGTCCTCCTCGGAGTTCAGCGTGAGAACATCACGATGGTCGACTCGAAGGGAATCATCACCAAGAATAGGGTGGAGGCTGGGGGCCTCTCTGAACAGAAGAAGCGGTTCGCGTGTGAGTGCCCCGACGGTGACTTGGCGACCGCGATGGTTGGCTCGGATGTTTTCCTCGGCCTATCAAAGGGTGACATCGTCAACCCCTCGATGCTACGAGAGATGCGGGAAAACCCCATCATCTTCGCACTTGCAAACCCGACGCCGGAGATTATGCCCGATGTCGCGAAGGCCGCTCGCCCAGATGCGATTGTGGCGAGTGGGCGTTCCGACTTCCCCAATCAGGTGAACAATGTTCTAGGCTTCCCCTACATCTTCCGAGGTGCGCTCGACTGCATGGCGAAGACGATTTCACCCGGCATGAAAATGGCCGCCACCTGCGCTCTTGCCGACCTCGCCAAAGAGCCGGTTCCAGACTCAGTCTCACAAGTATACGATGTAGACCTCCTCACATTCGGTATGGATTACATCATTCCAAAACCGTTCGACAGGCGGGTCTTGGTGTTCGTCGCATCAGCAGTCGCTGAGGCAGCGGTGGCTGAAGGAGTAGCTGGGATTCCGGCCAGTGAGTTCAGCGTAGAGCGCTACCGCGAGGAGTTGGAAGCGCGACTCGGACTCACTCACTCGGTGATGCGTTCGGTAATCAATCGGGCGAAACGGGACATGAAGAGAATCGTCTTCCCGGAGGGTGATGACCCCTCTATTGTCAGAGCGGCATACGAAATCATACAGGAGGGAATCTGCACGCCGATTCTACTTGGGCGTGAGGAGGCAATCGAAGCGGTCAAGCAGGAGTTGAGCATTGAGTTCGAGTGTGAAGTCATCAACCCACTCACAGACGAGAGGCGAAAGGGATTCTACGCCGATGTGTTGTTTGATAAACGCGCCAGAAAGGGGCTGACCCGAGTCGATGCTCAGAGGATGCTGAAGTCGAGGACCTACTTCGGAACTGCGATGGTCGAATGTGGCGACGCTGACGGATTTGTCGGGGGGCTGACTCGAGCCTACCCCTCGTTCCTCAAGCCGTGCTTGGAGATCATCGGTACCGACGCCGAGGCACACAGGGTGGTTGGGATGTACATGATGGCCGTGCAAGGCAGACTACTGTTCATCGGAGACGCTAC
>CAUZJP010000249.1:0-2805 GCA_963580235.1 Candidatus Thalassarchaeaceae archaeon | reverse complement strand
CAGGTAGCCGATGAGATTCAACAACCGCTGTGCTTGAGCGGTCTGTCTCGCAGCATTGTATGCGAGCCCCTCACCCTTCGAAATCGCCCGCTGAATCCGCTCGCGGGTGCTATTCAGTTGTCCCGTGGTCACCCGTCCCGTCTGGACGTGGTAGCCGAGGCGACGGAGTTGGTCGACCAGAGTGTTGAGCCAGTTTTGGAGCGGTGCCGCCATCTCACGCAGTGCGGCGGGAACTTCTACGAGCACCTCCTTCACTTGGAGTCCGGCAGCGTAGGGCGCCAACATCGATTCGTCCGCCTTGCGGGTGTGAATCCTTCTCAGTCCGAGTCGGCGGCAGATCTCCTCGACCTGTTCAACGGTGGAGCCCGGGCTCGCCGTCGCCCCGAGAACCAGTTGGTTTTCAGCGAATTGCAGGTAGAGGTCGCCAACTTCTGCAGAGGCGTGGTTCCCTGTCGCGTGGTGAGCCTCGTCGACGATGAGAACCGAGACATCAGCGAGTGAGATGGAGCCGCGCTGAACATCGTTGCGAATCACCTGTGGCGTGGCTACGATCACCAAAGCAGAATCCCACCGCTTCGCACGCCGCCGCCAATCTATAGAGCCGGTCATTGAAACGATGGCGTCGGGCCCTCCTTCGATAACCAGTGACTCTTTCAAATCATCAAGGTGCTGTGCGACAAGAGCATTGGTCGGGGCTATCATCAAGGCTCTACCACCATGCACCTCAAGCCGCTCGGCAATCACCATCCATTCAATGGGGGTTTTTCCGAGGGCTGTTGGAAGCACCAAGAGCGTTGGAGCGCCGAGGCAGTCAGCGACGGCTTCGAGTTGGTAGCCACGAGCCTCGACATGCTCCTTCGCTAGCCGGGGATGCTCAACATATGCGGCCATGGGACTCTCACCGAGCCGTCACGGTTCTTATTGATTGCACAACATCCACAACTATTCTCATCGTTGCGGCCTCGGCCTTGCAAAGTAATCGAATCGAGTGTGAGGTGAAATCAAATCTCGACCAAGCAACTTTTGGAGAGAAAACATCTCGGGAAAAAATCAGTGTGATTTCGAGTATTTTCAGCGCCTCCCTCGCGTGCGCGGCCCGTAGGGCAAAAGGCATGGTTCATATACGGGAGGTCGGTCGGCGGGACGCTCACATAGTGAGGAACCAGACACCAAGGGCTCTGTAGAACACATCCCATAACCGAAAATCCATTTGTGAAATTCGGCAGGTGTCACGGTACCTCCTTCGCTGTGTGCGCCGGCACGGCGCCGCTTCGGCGGTTTTCTGTGTCGCAAACCACCAAAATCCGAACAGGAGAAAACCAGCAATGGGAGACAGACACCGCCCCAAGAGAGGCAGTATGGCGTTCAGCCCGCGAAAGCGTGCAGTAAGGCCCTACGGGCGTGTCAAGTCGTGGCCAGACAACGGCAACGGCGAGGTCCGCGTTCAGGGATTCGCCGGTTGGAAGGCCGGTATGACCCATGTTCTAGTTCGAGACAACAACCCGGGCAGCCCCAGCGCTGGCCAGGAAGTTCGACAAGCTGTGACCGTCGTCGAAGTACCTCCGATGCGAGTCCTCGGAATCCGTGGTTACACGATGAGTCCCTACGGCATGCAGACTGCTGGCGAGGCGTGGGCAGATTCCGCTGCACTTGCTGAATCGATGCCCAAGTTGAGTAGGAGAATCCGCCAACCGGGTCAGGACAATTCCAAATCGCATCTTGAGAGTTTGTCTGAGAAGATCGAGAGTGGCGATATCTGCGAACTCCGCATAATCATCTCGACACAGCCGGAGTCGGTCAAGTCAATCCCCAGCAAGAAGCCCGAAATCATGGAGGTCGGCATCTCAGGTCGCGGCTTTACTGAGCAGTTGGAATGGGCTCAGGAGCGCCTGGGTGGCGAACTAACAATCGAGGATGTCTACTCTGACGGAACCGACATCGATGTAATTGGAATCACCAAGGGCAAGGGTTGGCAGGGCTCAATCAAGCGCTGGGGGATCAAACTTCTATCTCACAAGAACAGCAAGCGCCGACGCCAAGGTGGGAACATGGGCGACTTCGGTACCGCATATGTCCGCAAGACGATTCGTCAGGCGGGTCAGACCGGCTACCACCAGCGAACTGAGTTCAACAAGCAGGTTCTCCGAATATCTTCTCCTGAGGAGAATGAGGTCACCCCAGACGGTGGCTTCCTCCACTACGGCGAGGTCTCAAACCCTTACATGATTCTCAAGGGCAGCCTTCCGGGTCCGGCCAAGCGCCTTCTCCGATTCCGTGATGCATGCCGGCCACGCAAGAATGGTGGCGAGGCCGAAATCACCTATGTCAGTACAGCGAGCAAGCAGGGGGTCTGAAGATGAAGGCGAAACCACTCAATCTCACCAACGCGGTCGAGCAGGAGGAGTTCGATGCCGGACTACTCAGCGAGTCATACGCTGTCTCCGCCAAGGCGGGCAAGGCAATCGAGTTGCCAACCTGCTTCGAGGCCACCGTGCGCGAGGATGTCATCCGAGACGCAGTTCACGCTTCCCGAGCCAACCGCCGTCAGCCGTACGGTCACAACCCACACCTCGGTAAACGCCGCCCCATACCCGGCATGAAGCACAGCGTCGAGTGGTGGGGCAAGGGCCGCGGTGTCGCCCGAATCATGAGAAAGACCGGACTGCGAACCGGCGCTGAGGACCCGCGCACCCGCGGTGGTCGCAGGGCACACGGTCCTAAGGTCGAGAAGGACTGGTCGCAGAAGGTCAACAGCAAGGTTCGCACTCTGGCGCGCGATGCGGCAATCGCCGCTTCCAGCGATGG
>CAUZJP010000248.1:0-2817 GCA_963580235.1 Candidatus Thalassarchaeaceae archaeon | reverse complement strand
CCGGCAGGAGTTGAATTGGCTCCTCTAGAAACGGGTGTCGTGCCGGTCAGTCGATTGATCGTCATCGAAGATGCAGACCATCTCGGCCCAAAACGGCAACCCTACCTACGACGGATGATGGAGTCAGAGGCTGCGACCTCGAGATTCATCTTCACCGCCAGAGCGCCGAGCAGAATCATAGATGCGCTCAGAAGCAGGACCCAGCACATCCGAATTCCAGCGGTGGAAACTGATCGACTCGACTCTATTCTGAAGCAGGCAGCCGCCAAGGAGGGAATCAAGCCGGCGGCCGGACTCATTGGCGACATCATCCATGTCAGTGGTGGCAATCTGCGCCGTGCCCTGTTCACGCTCGAGTTAATTGCTCGCACAGGACAAGAGGGAGACCGTTCTTCGGTCCACCGACTGGTCGCTGCCTCCACTCTGCAGGGCGGTCGAATGATGGTAGAGATGGCGCTGCGCGGCCGCGTCATCGAGTGGCGTTGGGAGGAGCAGAGAGGGCGAAAGCAGCGGGTGCAGTCTGGGGCGTTGGCGGAGTTGGACCGACTGATGAACGAGCAGGCGTTGGACGGCGACGACATCATCTCACAATTGCACCAAGTGTTCTCCTCTGGTCGGCTGATGCTGCCGGATGTCTTGCACGATGAACTGCTCACCTCACTCGCTCGCTGTGACGCGCGGCTCTCCCGCAGCTCCTACCCCCGACTCCAGTTCGAAAGGTTCCTCCACGAGGTATCCGAAGCGGGTCTTCGTCATGGAATGGCCATGGCTTGAGAGGCGCAAGCGTCATGACAGGCGGGCAGGTCGAAGTGTCGGGCGCGTAGTATAGACTGGATAATGCACCGGCCTCCTAAGCCGGGGACCGCGGGTTCGAATCCTGCCGCGCCCGTGTCGAATCCATGTGTGGTGGAATCGATGTTGACTCAAGTGTCTGCATCGTACGCGGTGTCTCTACGAGACACCTAACTCATCGTCGCGTTTATCATGCGGCTTCAGGTGGCGGCCCTCAATGGACGCTTGGGATGTCATCGTGGTCGGTGGCGGCGTAGCCGCCCTTCGCGCAGCAATCGCAGCACACGATGGTGGAGCCACAGTCACCATTCTAGAATCAGGAGGGTTTGGCAGTGGCGGTGCGGGGATGGCGTGCGAGGGCCTTTCCGTATCGGCTAGCGAGACAAACTCAAACAGCCACGCGTCCGATATCATCCAGGCGGGAGCAGGTGAGTGCGACGAGTCAGTCGTCCGACTCAGAACCGCATCGGCATTCAACCACTTGGCCGAGTTGGAGCGCTGGGGGCTGGTCCTCCGTCGAGACGAACAGGGACTTCCTCTTCTCCAGTCGGCACCCGGTCATTCCCAACCACGGTTGGCAACCACCGGCGACAGCACCGGGAGGGAGATTCACTCTATCCTTGAGGAGCAGTGCATCAAGCGGGTGATTCCACGGCGCGGCGACATCCAACCACTAACTCTCACTCTCGATGGTGATTCCGTCTCTGGCATCATCTGCCTTGATGTCCAAGGGGGGGAATTGGTCGCCATGCAGGCGAAGTCAATTGTTCTCGCAACAGATGGCTATCAGGCCGCATGGAACGGCGATGGCGTCGGCTCTGGAGATGGAGCGTGGCTCGCTTCGGATGCGGGAGTGACTCTCTCCGGCACCGAAATGGTTGCCTGGTATCCGCTCTCGGTTGATTCGCACGGCATCTCGCTGCCGCTTTCAATTCTCAATGATGGCGCCTCCGTCCGGCTCGCCTCTGGTGGAAATGTAGACTTCGCCTCTGACGCCGGCCTCCACGCCGCTTCCGTGGTACTGACTTCAGGGGAACCGTGCGTGCTCGACGCCCGCGCCCTTGATCGAGGTACTGAGGTGTGGTACGCAGATACCGCTGAGCGGGTCAACTCTCGGCTTGGTGCTGCGATGGATGAAGCGGTGATACCTCTCGCTCCCCGAGTCACATCGACGCTCGGCGGAGTGCCATGTGATGGAAGTGGTAGCGTCCCATCAGTATCCGGTCTTCATGCGGCGGGGGACTGTGCGAATAGCGGCTTTCACGGCGCTGACCTGACTGGCGGCGACCGCCTCCTCGAGGCGCTCGACGGTGGTTCATGCGCTGGTACATCCGCAGCGGAACACGCATCCACCTCCTCATTTGGTGACGGTAACTCAGTTGACGAAGCACTGTCTGAGTCCGCCACCCGGGTTGCGTCCCTTCTGCATGGCAATGGTGGAGGAGTCGCCCGCGGGGCTGCCGCACAACAACTCGCTGACATCATGTCGGAATCAATGGGGATGACCAGAGACGCCTCGAGCCTCGCTGGCGCTGCGTCACAACTTGAGAACCTCTGTAGCGCAGAGATGTCTCTTTCCGATTCAAGTCCAATAATGAACACGGAGTTGGTCGAAGTCGTTCGATTGCAAGGGATCATCCGCCTCGCAGCGGCTTCAGTCTCCGCCGCATCCGAAAGGCGGGAATCGTGCGGCAGCCACCAGCGCTCCGACGCAGAGTAGGCTGATTTTTCCGCCACTTTTTTTGAGATATTTCACCGCACGGGTGAGCAATCATCGTTGACCACCGAGCCCGTAACATAGTCAAGCGACCACCCCGTGCTCACCCCATGCGACTGCCCGCGACCCTCCTCGTACTGCTGCTACTCGCCGCGCCGCTCGCAGGTTGTCTCGGAGGCGACGACGGGGGGTGCTCAGATGGGTCGGGCCGCCTCAAATTCGTTGAGGTCGTTTCGGACCCCGATACCATAACGGTAGCCAATGTGAGATTCGGGGACCTAGATGGTGATGGTTCGGAGGAGATATTC
>CAUZJP010000247.1:0-2820 GCA_963580235.1 Candidatus Thalassarchaeaceae archaeon | reverse complement strand
AACCAAGCCGATTGGGCCGGAATCAACATCGCCTCACTGGGTCAGACTCCCTCTGAGATAGTGATGGCTCTTTCACTGATTCAGCTGGTGACCATGGTCGCTGCTCTCGCCCTGCTCTCGGCACTGCAAGCAAAACGCTCTAGGAGGCTGCCACTTCTCTCCGACGAGGCAGCCCTCAAACCGGCGCCGCTACGAACTTGGAGGTCGGTTCACCTTGCACTCATGGCACTGTTCACGCTGTCGCCTCTGCTGATGCTCGCGCTCGCCTCCTTCCAGGTCAGGGATGCGGGGGGAATGGCCTTCTCCTTCGCAGGTTGGCAGGCCGCCTTCGACGGCACGGGTGCGGATTCAACCCTCTCCGAGGCCTTGACCAACTCGGTGAAGTATGCCATTCTGACTATGACGGTGGCACTTCCGACCGGATACGGGCTGGCCCATACGATTCACCGCTTGGAAGCGACCCGCCCACGCCTCGCCAGTCTGATCGACATACTCGCGATGCTCCCCCTCGCGCTATCCGCGGTGATGGTCGGGCTCGGAGTTCTAATCGGACTGCTGAGGACCGAGCCCGACCTTCTCACCCGTTGGTGGATTCCTGCCTTTGGGCACATCATGTTGACCACTCCCTTCGTGGTACGGATTCTGCTACCAGCCATTCGCCGCCTCGACCCCGACCTCGAATCAGCCTCTGCCCTACTCGGTGCTGGTCCACTACGGCGCCTCTTCTCGATACGACTACCCCTGCTGCGCGGCTCACTAATCGTCGCTGCCAGCTTCGTGCTGGCGATATCATTGGGAGAGTTTGGAGCATCATGGGTGGTGGTCCGATTCGGTGAGTGGTCGACGCTTCCCGTTCTTATCGGGGAACGGTTATCTCGGCCTGGCTGGGATCCTCTGATGCGGCCTGCTGCATACGCCTCCTCGACTGCGCTGCTGTTTGTGACCATGGCACTGTTCATGGCGGTGGAGCGCTTCCGTCCGGATGGAGCGAGAAGTGAGTTCTGATGTTACAGGTCGAAGCCATCAGCAAATCGTGGGACTCGCCCGTTCTCACAGACTTCTCGCTGCAGGTGGAAGAGGGCGATGTGGTCGGCCTGCTTGGACCATCTGGCTCGGGAAAATCGACCGTCCTTCGCATCATAGCCGGTCTCGAAACCCCCGACGAAGGTAGAATCCTCATCGATAACGAAGACATCACCGAGATGCCTCCTGAGAGTAGAGGGGTCGGCATGGTGTTTCAAGGATTAGCCCTGTTTCCTCACCTCAACGTTGAGGGGAACATCGGATTCGGGGTGGCAGAACGAAGCAGGCGGTCAGAACTCGTGGAGGATATCCTCGACAAGGTCGGTCTTGCCGGGTTCAACCAGAGAAGAATTGACTCTCTGTCGGGAGGTGAGGCGCAGCGGGTAGCCTTGGCGCGCTCACTGGTGGCACAGCCGCGGGTCCTCCTCCTCGACGAGCCGTTGAGTAGTCTGGACAGCCATCTGAAGCAGCATCTGGCAGAGGAACTCCGTGCGATTCTGAAAGCGACCGGCACCACCGCCATCTATGTCACTCACGACGAGGCCATCGCCAACCTTGTCGCAGACCGAATCGTCAATTTGCGAGGCGAAGATGACGATTATTCCGAGAGCGAATGAGTCAAAACGAACCTTGGGACCATTACTCCTAATACCTAGCAGGTTCAAAATAGACTTGGAGTGTTCCATTGACAATAGCAGATCCTACTGACGCCATCGCCTATGTACGTGCAATTCGAATGATAGTGGGGGGATATGGCGCCTACTCTAGGGAGAAGCGCCGAGAGACCGATGTCGCGGTACGAGAGGAACTCGCCCGCGCCGTCAGCCGCATCCGCCGCCACCTTGAGAATGTCCACGATGCGGCCCTCACCTCAAATTCATTCACCTTGGTAGATGCGTGCTCCCGCACCATCGAGGAGTGCGATGCTCTTCGAAACGAGGTTTCCCTCGCGGAAACAGGTTGTGACCATCCTTTCTTCAGCGTACAAAAGGGCGCCACCAAGAAGACCATCGGTACGCTCATTCGACATGATCATGCGACCTTGAAAATGGTTACCAAGGCTGTACGTTCCTCGAACCAGGCTGAGCAATTGAAAGGCAGGGGAGCCGCAGAATTGGCAGTACTTGAATCACTCAATGAGGTTCTACAGAGAATCTCCTCTTGTCGTGGACACTTTGGTGAACGGCGAGCAGTACTAAGAAATTTGAAGGTGATGTGAATGAAAAAAATGAGATGGCGTGAGAGGCCCGACATTGTGGCCAGATTAGTGAACACCGGTTCGATCAAGAGTTGGAAGTCAAAGCACATTGTGCTAAAACCGAACGAGGCGGTATCCATCATTGTCGATGGAAAGGTGCATGACACGCTTTCAGAGACAACGCTGACCAATTATGTCGGGGGATTCGGACGCTGGCTGGGAGCCAAAATGGGCATGGGACGGGCCGACCACAAGTTGGTCTTCGCTCTCACCGGCCCGTTGGACCTCCTGTTTCCTTTGAGTGGACGAATGATGGATGGCTCCTCCGCAACAGGGTTACTCAACCTCAGAGTCCAGATAGTACGAGATGATGTGCCCAAGTTACTCAATCTCTTCCACTCCGGACCTCATACTATCACCCGCGCCGATCTAATCGGAATGTATCAGGCGGAGTTAGAATCCCGGGTCATCATACCACTGTTGGCTCGAATGCCCGATGGCCGCGCACTCAGAGGCCCACAGTTCCAGAAAGAGTTGGAAGCGATGTGTCGCACGGAAATGAGAAGCGGATTCGACCTCGCTGGCATCACTCTCATCAA
>CAUZJP010000246.1:0-2822 GCA_963580235.1 Candidatus Thalassarchaeaceae archaeon | reverse complement strand
GACGACGATTCGGAGGTGGAGGCAACGGTGGCTGCCGCGGTCGCTGACCTTCTCCCAATCTCTCTGGTGGATGTCAGTGGCGGATTCACGGCTTGTGAGAGCAAGATGATTACAGATTCATTGGCCGATGGTGCCGCCATCATCGGCCTCAGATTGCCCGGATTTGCCGGCAAGTTGGGTAACAAGCAACTCGACTCCGAGGGTTCTCAACTTCCCCGTCTCGGACGGGAGTTGGCAGCGGCTGCGAAGTTGGCCGGCGTGCGCGGCATATTCCATTCAGATGAGTTGCCAGCGTACGGAATCACCGAGTCGGAGGTAGCCACAGTTGGCAAGGAACTCGGCTGTTCGGATGATGATGCATTCGCACTATGCGCAGCCCCGGCATGGCAGGCGGAGTTGGCCCTTGAGTCCGTGGTCCGGCGGGCGAGGCAGGCCTACCATAGGATACCACAGGAGGTTCGCAATGTTGTCATCAAGAAAGGCACTCCAGAGGATGGCACGACCAATGCGATGCGACCGCTACCCGGTGGCGCTCGGATGTATCCGGAGACCGATGTCCCTGTGTTAGCCCTAGGTGAGATACATTGGAGCGATATATCATCCAATCTCCCCCCTTCAGTCGAGCAGCGAAGAGCCCGACTCTCCGCTTGCGACATCTCAGACAATCAGGTCGATGCGCTGCTCGGCCGTGAAGAGGACGAACTGTTCCATCTTGGTCGTGAAGGCGACCTCGCAGATGGCCTTGGACCGCTGCCGGACAAGGCGTGGGCTGGCATCCTTCTCGACCGCATCCAGGAGATTGTCGCAGCAGAGGCGAACGCCCCGAGCGCTGAACTCATTCCATTGGCATTGATCGGTTATTGTCTCGAGGCCCGAGAGGCTGGTGGAATCACTCGTGATGGGTTGGTTCCACTTGTGGCGAGAATGTTGTCTTCAGGGGATTGGGACTCCAATTCCGATGACTCCGAAGCGCTGAGAGCAGCTATGTCCAAGCGCGCAGATGAGTTGGGTGTGGTGCCAGCCGATTCCAGCGATGTCGAGGCGGTCGTCGACCGCATTCTGGCGGAGAGGGCCGATTTCGTCGCAGAGAGGGGAATGGGCGCCTTGGGGCCACTGATGGGCGTGGTGATTTCCGAGTTGGGAGGGGGTGCTGATGGCAAGGTCGTCAGCGCCGTACTCAGACAGCGTCTCGAACGCCTTGAGTGACAATCCCCACATTCATTAACCGATTGTCAGCGACTTGGCTCCATGTCGCAGTTGTACGGTCTGGCGATCTTCACGGTTTCCTTGGCCGCCCTAATTTGGTTCACTTTGTCGAGTGACAACCGACTGAAGGGAGTTTCAACCTTCTTGTTGGTGATGGCTGTAATCAGTGCCCCTACACTCAATCAAGAGTGGGCTCGGATGACCTCTGAACTGATTGATGATGAGGGAAATTCACACAATGGATTACCGGACATTTGGCTGGGCAAGCAGGTCGTGTGTGTCGACTTTCCAGTAGGTGCGGCTCATTCGGACTACGCTGACGGACGGCATTACATCGACTACGATGGCACCGATTTCATGACCGAGATGGAATTCAACGGCACCGGCGCCTGTGTGGGTGGTCTCAGCGGCTATGAGGATGGATTAGGTATGATGCTCAATGCAACAGACATCGCTGAAGGTGACTTGGAAGTAGTCTACTCGACCTCACAGTATGGCGTCATGATCGAGACCATCGGGGGGGTTGACCCCTGTGACTATCACACCTGCTCATCGACTCAAGGTGCATACTGGTCACTCTACCACAATAACGCCTGGGCCATGGTCGGAATTGGCGACCTCGTGTTGGACGAGGACAGTGTGCTTGAATGGAAGATTGAGACTTGGTGAATATTTCACGGTGAGCGGCGATTCACTGAGGGCATATTATTAGCCGAATCAGCGAGGGCGGACACATGCTCGGAGCACACGCCATAGACATCGGTCCGGTGGGAATGCTGGCAATCAACATCGCTCTCTTGTCGTTGGTCGGATGGGCTCTGTTGCGGGCAGAGCGGGGATTACCTGATGGCAGGGAATGGACCTTGCTTGCCATGTTGGCGATTTTCGGGATTTTCGGCCGGGTGCTTCTCGAACCTCTACCCAATATTCAGCCGGTGACGGTCCTCGTGCTTGTCGTCGGAATGCAGATGGGTGCAAAGAGGGCCATCGCCTTGGCCACAGTCATCGCCTTGGGTTCGAATCTAATCATGGGTCATGGAATTTGGACTCTCTATCAGGCTCTCGGATGGTCTCTAGTGGGTTGTCTCGGCGCCTACGCGGCCCCTCATCTGACATCCATGCCAAGGATTGCCGGCATTGCAGCGCTCAGCGGCGTCCTCTTCGATTGGGTCATCTCCCTAAGCATCCTGCACACCCTCGGTTCGGGTATGCTCCCCGCCTACATCCTCGCCGGGATTCCCTATGACATGCTCCACGCGCTGGGCAACCTCTTCTTCGCTGCCTGGCTTGCTAGCCCGTTGGTTGAGATGATGGAGCGCCATCAGACGGTCCATCTGGAGGCGACAGAGAATGTCCCAGTCACAGCCTGAGTTGACGATGGTCTTCGTCGTCCGCAAGGATTTGAAACTCTCACGCGGCAAGTTGGCTGCCCAGTGCAGCCACGCTGCCGCAGACTGCGTGTTGAAGGCGGAACGGGAGATTCCCAAGACGCTTGACAGATACATGGCGCGCGGGGCGCGTAAGATAGTCTGCCAAGTCGCTGACGAGGATGCCTTGCGGCGGCTGTTCGGTGAGGCGACGGCGGTTGGTCTGATTGCCAGCCTCATCAAGGATAG
>CAUZJP010000245.1:0-2829 GCA_963580235.1 Candidatus Thalassarchaeaceae archaeon | reverse complement strand
AGTGCATTTAGCCAGAAGAAGAGGAAGAACCAGACAAACAGGCCGTTTGTGCCGTGAAAGTAACTGTGCCAGTTGGCGCTACCGTCCAAGATAAGTCCCCGCTCCTGAAGTCCACCCATAGTGTACAAACCCCAGTTGGCGAGGAGTAGTGCACCGCGGGTGCGCCAGTTCTCAGCGATGCAGAACATCGCTGCCAACGAAATGACGCCGGTGAAAACAGCCCACCAAATGGTCATCCTATCGCCGGAGATTCTTGCCGACTCGCCAGCAGCGAAGAACGACCACTCAGAGATGAGATGAGCGGCGAGCCAAATGCCGAAGCCGATGTAGAGTGGTAGGAACGCCTTGTCGTGGAGCCGGTCGGGCAGGTTAGCGAACCAACGACCGCGGCTAGGGGTTGAGATGACCCCCCTCAGCCCGAGAGTCGCAAGGACACCGGTGAGGACGGCTATCATCCATCCGTTGAAGAATAGGAAGGCGGTTGCCTCCCTGTGTCCATCGATTGCGCCCCAGTAGCCGTTCGATGTAGTATCGAAGACGGGCAACCAAGCACCGTTGATGAATTGTTCACCGTTCCAGGTCGGAGCGGCGACGCTGGCAAACGAAATCGCAGCGTAGAAGCCCATTACGACCCAGATGACGAGCGAGGCCTCCTCACTCCGTCCAACCCTATCGAACAGGTGGACTCCGAAGGCGAGCACAAGAAACAGCACGCCGAGCAGAGTGTCTCCAAGAACCAACTGTGGGATTGCGGCAGCAATCACTAGTGGAGCGAATATCAGCAGGGTGACCTGCGAAGGCTTGACTCCGAGGGGGGAGAAGACCAATCGAGGTACGACGCCGAAGAGTGCCCCGATCGTGAGCATCACGAAAGGCAGCACTTGTGTCATCACTGCGGTTTGTCCATCATACGCCACACCCAGCGGATACATCATCATCGTGAGCAGCAGCAGGACAAGTCCTGCCAACGGCGCACTGATGAGACTCATTGCCGGATTGACGGTCTCCTTTTTTGAGGTGTCACTTTCCATTATCTTTCCCTCGTTCATCCAGTCTCACGACTGTCAGCGTCGCCGCCACCTGACCCCTTGTTTTAACCGTTTTCACACGCGCACGCGAGTAAATGCCGAGCATTGTCCCTTTTAGCAATAAAATCTCTATAACGCCCGATATCCAATATCAGAGCGGTAGTGAGACCCTTCAAGGGAGATTCCATCCATCAGAGAATACGCCAACTCCCGTGCTTCCCCAAGCGTGGCGCCGATGCCGGTACAAGCGAGCACTCGGCCACCACTTGATACCAGCTGACCGTTATCAGCGGAGGCCGTGCCAGCGTGGTGCACGAATGCACCACCCTCTTCCTGTGCAATCATCGCATGCTCGATGGTGATTGCCAACCCCTTCCTAGGAGGTCCGGGGTAACCCTCGGAGGCGAGCACCACGGTCATCGCGTGAGCGGTCGAAAATCGGGGGCTCGAGTAGGCGACATTTCCAGTTGCGACGGCGTACAGAAGTTCGTACAAATCACTCTCGATTAGCGGTACCGTGACCTGCGTTTCCGGATCTCCGAAACGGACATTGTATTCTACCACATATGGGTCATTGACATCGTCAATCATGAGCCCTACATAGAGACAGCCACGGTAAGGCGTATCCTGCGCAGTAAGCCATTCATGCATCGGGTCAACGATTCTCTCAAACACCTTTTGACGCAATTCTTCGGTGACGACTGGGGCGGGCGCATATGCGCCCATTCCACCGGTGTTGGGACCGGTGTCATCCTCGCCTACTCGCTTGTGGTCTTGACTCGCTGGTAGTGCGACCCAACCGCTCTCGTCGAGCATCACCAACATGCTCGCCTCTTCGCCGGGAAGAAATTCCTCTAGAAGTACGACTCCGTCTAGGGAGACGCCCTCGTGAAGTGCCGAAGATGCCTCCTCTCGTTCGGAGGTCACCACCACCCCCTTCCCCCCAGCCAAGACATCCCGCTTGACCACCCAAGGTGGTGCGAAGTCATCCAAGGCTGGGCCGATCTGAGATGCTGAATCGATGAGGTGGAAGGAGGCAGTCGGGATGTTGAGATTGCTCATCACCTGCTTTGCATACAGTTTGCTACCCTCTAGTTCGGCACCCTCAGAATGGGGGCCAAAGCAAGGTATTCCTGCTGCGCGGCAGGAATCTGCCAGACCGTTGACAAGCGGCCCCTCCGGGCCGACCACAACTAGGTCACAATCGAGTGACTGCGCCAGTTCCACCAGAGCATCGACATCACTGTCACTGACCTCGTGGTTGGTGGCGATTGATGCCGTTCCAGCGTTACCCGGAGCGAGATGCACCTCACCGACTGACGGTGAGGCGACCAACCCAAGGGCTAGAGCGTGTTCGCGACCACCTCCGCCTACCACCAGCACAGTTGCCTCGGACATACAAGGCATTGGCAGCGTCTCGACTCCATAAGGTTCCCCACATCGTCAGTAGGGAACTGACTTCAGACCAAGCCGATAGCCGAGGAGGTTGAACGCGCGGTGGATGATTGGGGTCAGTACGAGCAACAGCGCCATTCCAAGCAACAGGTCTGAACTTCCCACTATGGAGGGCGAGAGGAAAAGTAGCCCGAACAGGAAGGCGAAAATGGCGAATGGAAGGGTATCGAGAAGTGGTGCCTTGCTGCTGACATCACCCTCTCTCTTGTGGCCACGGCGGCGCTTGATGAATGAGCCGACTGAGTCGCCGAGCATGCAACCGAAGCCGAGCACGCACCCCATCACGAATGCCGCACCCCACTCTCCTCCGAGCCAGAACCATGCTTCGTCAACGACACCCGAGGAG
>CAUZJP010000244.1:0-2831 GCA_963580235.1 Candidatus Thalassarchaeaceae archaeon | reverse complement strand
CTTTATACGGGACGAACTAGAGGGTACGGGGTGCTCAGCGCCTCAGTCGGGCATTCATTCTGGAGGCACAATCAACTGGTTGGGATCCCTCAACGCAATCTCCGCAGTCAGGTTGCCGATGAAGATGTCAAGGTCCATTCCGTTGGCCTGACTTCCTGAACGGTCTCGGACGCTGACTGTCCGGTTCTCAGCCTCATCATCACCAACCACCACCAAGTAGGCAGGATGCATCTTGCGGTGGGTGCGGATTTTCTTGCCAATCGTAGAGTCGGAGTCATCAACCTCGACTCTCACTCCTACCTCTCGGAGTACACTCGCAACCTCATTCGCATACTCGATGTGCTTCTCTGAAATCGTGATGATGTGCGCCTGTGTAGGCGTCAACCAAGTAGGGAACTTCCCCGCGAAGTGCTCAATCAGCACTCCCACGAAACGCTCCATACTGCCAAATGGTGCTCGGTGAATCATCACCGGTCGATGCTTCTCACCATCAGACCCGGCATACTCGAGCCCGAATCGCTCTGGGAGATTGTAGTCGACCTGCACGGTCCCTAACTGCCATTCCCTGCCGAGAACATCTCTCACTACGAAGTCAATCTTGGGGCCGTAGAAGGCGGCCTCTCCCGGCTCCTCTGTGAATTCCACGCCGAGACTTGCAGCTGCCTGCAAACACGCCTCCTCGGCCTTCACCCATGCAGCCTCCTCGCCCACATACTTGTCTGAGTCTGAGTCCCGCAGCCCGACCCGAACCCGATAGTCATCCATTCCAAGAGTTCCGAAGATGATCTCGACCAACTCGATGCAACCCAAGACCTCGTCAGCAATCTGCTCCTCGGTCACGAACAGGTGCGCATCATCCTGAGTAAAACCACGGACGCGGGTCATTCCTGAAATCTCACCCGACTGCTCCCATCGATAGACGGTACCGAACTCGGCCAATCTCAGAGGAAGGTCACGGTAGGAGCGGGGTTGGGAGGAGAAGATGCGGATGTGGTGGGGGCAGTTCATCGGCTTGAGGAGGTAGCCGTCAATATCCCCGGCCTGCATCAGGTTCGAGAGGTCTGAACAGGAGCAGCCTTCGTCAGCCAACTTGGCCATCAAGTCCCTTGCCACGAGCGGCGGATACTGGCTCTCCTGGTAGTACGGGAAGTGGCCGCTGGTGCGATAGAGGTCCAATTTTCCGATGTGGGGGGTGAACACCTGATCGTAGCCCTGCCTTCGCAAATGCTCGGAGATGAAGTCCTGTAACTCCTGGCGAACCACGCTTCCTCGGGGGGTCCAGAGAACCAACCCCTGGCCAACCATCTCGTCGACATGGAAGAGTTGGAGGTCTTTGCCTAACTTCCGATGATCCCTCTGTCCTGCCTCCCGAAGAAGGGTCTGACGGGCTTGTAGGTCCTGCTTGTTGCCGTAGCACATTCCGTAGATGCGGACCAGTTGTTCGCGGTTGGAGTCTGCTCTCCAGAAGGCGGTTGAGGTGGAAGTCAGTTTGAACCACCGAAGGGCAGCGGTTGAGGGCACGTGGGGGCCTCTGCAGAGGTCCACGAAGTCGCCTTGGCGGTAGACGGTTGAGCCTGCGCCCGCTTCGAGCTTCTCGTTGATGATTTCGGTCTTGAAGGGGTTGTCCGAGAACATGGCGGCCAGTGAGGGGGCATCGTGCTCTTCTCTCGTGAGGGGGAGGTTCTGTTTGACCAGTTGCTTCATCCGCTTCTCGATGGCGCGCAGTTCCTCCTCGCCGAGCGGCTCCATGTGGAAGTCGTAGTAGAAGCCGTGTTCAATCGGTGGGCCGATTGTCGGCTTGGCCTCGGGGTGGAGTTGTGTGACCGCTTGAGCGAGAAGGTGGGCGCATGAGTGGCGCAGAATATGCAGGCCCTCCTCGCTGTCGGGTAGGATCTGGTCGATTGTGCAGGCTGATGATATCTGGGTGACTAGGTCGACCTCGACTTCGTCGATGAGGGCCGCTATCGCCCCTTTTCCGAGCGAGTCGCGTAGGACCTCTCCGGCTGAGACGCCCGGTGCGATGTCGTGGACCGAGCCGTCTGGCAAAGTGACCGGCACCGTTGACAAACGCTCTCCTCCGGCCCCTGTGGGGCCGCGGAGCGCCTATCAAGCAAACCCAACAGGAGCGGCGCAGGGCGGCGAATCAAGCGAGTAGCCGCTCGATGATGTCGTCCTTCTTGCCTTCCGAATCGACTCTGCGTCCCTCTGCCAACTCAACGAGATCCGCCTTCTTCATCTTGTTCAACGCTCCCTTCGTCGGCAGTTGTGGAATCATAGCAGGCGCTTCCTGGCCCGGCTCCCAGCCAACCTCGTCGAAGTTCTTCTCCGGTTCTGGTGGTGCATCGTCACCTTCGAAGACGCTCGCAGCCTCACCCCAGTCATCACCCAATGCCTTGACCCACTCGTCGCCCCCAATTGGTTCTGCAGGCGGAAGAGCTGTTGCCGGTGCAGGTGCCGGTGTTGGTGGTGGTGGTGCCGGTGTTGGTGGTGGTGCCGGTGCAGTTGGAGGGTCGTCAGGTACCAGAGTTGGCGGGACCGGAGGAACGTTGGGCAGCTCCTCATCAGCCTGGGGCGGAGTCGGTGGAGTACCTAGAGAATCGAGAGGCGGCAGCGGTGAGGTGACGGTGGGTGGCGCCATCGATGAATCGAGTGACGGCATCGGTGGGGCTGACGGTGGCATCGGGCCGGGACCGCCCATCGGAGGCATCGGGCCGGGACCGGAGGGTGGGCCGTCGGGTGGTGCCGGGCCGGGTCCGGAGGGTGCTGGTGGCATTGGACCGGGCCCGCCCATCGGGGGCATCGGGCCGGGTCCGGAGGGTGCTGGTGGCATT
>CAUZJP010000243.1:0-2836 GCA_963580235.1 Candidatus Thalassarchaeaceae archaeon | reverse complement strand
ACGCTGAAGATGCTGACTCCGAGGACGGAGACTCAGACGACGCTGACGATGCTGACTCAGACGGCGACATGGACGCCGCCCTCCAACAGATAACCGGTGATGACGGCTCAGACGACGAGCCCGCCGCTGAAGCCGATGAAGCCGATGCTGAGGGGCGAACTTGCCCCATCTGCAGTTCTGCTAACCCAGAAGGATCCAATGTTTGCGGAACCTGCTCATTTGAATTCGAGTAAACAACCGGCTAATTCCGCTGAGGACACCGCGTTTTGCCCACGAGCAAGGATGCACTTTCGAGACATGCCAGGCGACAATGCAGAATCTCTCCGCCTCTCATAGGTAAGAGATTGGTTCAGATGTCTGGCCAGTCAGCGAACGGGTCGTCGTCATCGAGCTCCTCAGGCTTTGTTTCGGCTGCTGCAGGGGTTTTCTCGACGGCCACTTCAGATTGAGATGTGTCATCGGACTCGGAAAGGTCGAGGTCGGTAGTGGTGTCATCTTCTGTCTGAGGAAGGACCTCTTCTGTTTCAGAGGGTTGGTCGAGGAAACTGAGGTCAATGCCGAGGGAGGTCTCACCACCTGTCTTCACAGAATCATCTAAGAGATTCTCAAATTCCAGAACATCATCCTCCACGAGTGTTTGCTTGTCGACACCAGCCATCGCCTCAAGACTCCCAGCATCGAAACTCTGGCCTCCCAACGCTGGGTCCGAGTGATTCCTGCGAACTTCTTGTTGGGTCTGTTCAACATCAGTCATGTCAAATTCGTTGAGCGGGGGGACCGCAGCTCCGACTATTGGTGACATCTCCTTCAGTAAACCGTGCAGCTCCCTGCTTTTTCTACCTGAATCCTTGAACTGTGACAGTGCAATCCCCCACCCCTCAGCATGTCGATTTCTAAGCGTGAGCGAACGAGCGATTCCTGCGTTTGCCTCATCGAGTGACAGTCCCAGTCCGATGGCCCGGCCGTACAACTTCTCGGCATCCCGCCCTTTTCCGACTTTTATCGCGGAATCGGCAGCACCTCGGCAGGCGTCCAATCGCTCGGGCGCCTTCTTCATCACCTTCCGATAAACCTTGAATGCGGCCTTTTCCTTGCCCTGCTGACTCAATACCCTCGCGTACCGAATCGCAAACTCCGGCTCTCTCGACCACCGTTTCGATGCCATGCGAAGAGTTTCCTCTGCCGCATCCAAGTCGCCGGCCATCATCGCCTCGCGAACTGCGCTAAGAACATCCTCCGGCGTATCCATCTCAGTCAAACCGCGAGATGCGTCTTACACTCATAACTTGCCATCAAAAGTTTACGCGCCATAGGCGCGCTGACCCAAGAGTTGATGCGACGGTGTCATCGCCGAAGCACTGTGTCAGAACTCGACGACGAGCCCGAGATGCCCGGCCTGGGCTCAATGGCGACCCCTCTCCTGATGCTCTTGATGATGTCTCTGCTCCTCATCAATCCGAAAATCCGCATTGGTCTCGCCACTGGAGCAGACAAGGTTTTGACACCGCTCATTCCCTTCTCGGACATTTGGTTCGTCCTCACAGTGGGACTGGTCGGCTCGTCGATCATGGTGGTGAACACGGTCTTCAGGTCGTTCTTCATGGACCCAATCCAGCAGGCTCACTTGGGCCACAGGAACAAGCAGATGGGGAAATTGCGCAAGGAGGCGATGCAGGATCGCGACAAGGTTCGAATGGACAAGATCGCCAAGATTCAGCAGCGATTGATGCCTGAACAGATGAAATTGCAGAATGCTATGATGCGACCGATGATGTTCACCTTCATTTTCATCATCGCCATCTTCTCGTGGATGAACCTGAGTGTAGAGCAGTATAGAGTCGATTACGTCTCACTGCCGTGGACTCCGGAGTGGAACCTGCTGACCGACAAGGTCATCATCTTCCCCGCTTGGATTGCGACATACATCTGCCTCTCCGCACCCCTCGGCAGAATCGTTGACCGCCACATCAAACTGTTCCGCTACCGAAACCACCCGGTCATCGTCGCAGGCGAGCCACTTCCTGAACCACTCCTAGAACTTCTGATGGATGACAAAACGACTAGCAAGGCTCGTGCGGGCTCGGGAAGAAGGTCATCGCGGGACGGGCCGCTCAAGAAGAAAGGCAAGGCGGTGGCGGCGGCGGTGGCAAAAGTCGTCGGGGCATCCCCGATGGAGGGGACCAGTTGCCCCGAATGTGACTGCGATTCCGTCGAACGGGCTCCAGACGGTAGATTGCGTTGCGTATTCTGCCGCCACACCTGGAGGCGTTAGATGGTACTCCTCACCGTTAGCGGCCACCCCGGAAGTGGAACCACAACCTTGGTTGGCAACATTTGTGCCCGCCGAGGCTGGAGCAGCCTGAATGGCGGGCAGGTGTTTCGAGAGGCCGCATTGGAGAGGGGAGTGTCGGTCGAGGAATTCAGCGCACTTTGCGAGGCTGAGCCAGAGGTTGACAAAATTCTCGACAAGAAGTTGCTCGACGCAATGCAGAGCGCAGGCGGCCCGGAAGTAGTGGAATCCCGGCTCTGTGGTTGGTGGGCCCACAACAATGAAATCGATTGTATCAGGCTTTGGCTTGCAGTCAGTGAAGATGAGCGTGCGCGGCGGGTAGTGAACCGTGAAGGTGGCTCAGACATAGATGCGCTTGACAGAATCCGCCAACGAATGTCGGATGACCAGGCGAGATACGAGACACTCTACGACATCACCCTCGACGACATGACCCCATACAACTTGGTGGTGGATGGCGACGAGCTCTCCCCCGATGAGGTGGTTGACGCCGTCGATGCCGTACTCAATACGAAGGAGGGAGCCTGATGAGTCGCGAAATACTGA
>CAUZJP010000242.1:0-2851 GCA_963580235.1 Candidatus Thalassarchaeaceae archaeon | reverse complement strand
TCGTCAATGGCCAAGATGATGAACAAGACCAACGCAATCGCCGTAATGAGCCCCGGAATTGCGAGCGGCCACTCACTGCCGTTCCAGACCGAGAGGCGAAGCCAAGTTGCAATTCCGAGATTCACTATTGAGAGAGGTAGCAGCCAGCGCCATCCGAACTCGAGAATCTGGTCGGTTCGAATGCGGTGGAGCGAAGCCCTGATCCAAACGAAGACTGCGAACAACAGCCACGCCTTGAGCAACATCCAGACAAGACCGGGCATCACTGTCAAGAAGAGAATTGGGAGGGGTGCAGCAAGGGCCGGCAACTCGCTTCTCAACAGAACTGAGAGTCCGATAAGTCCGACCGCGATTCCACCCAAGACGAGGTCCTGACTGGGAATCAGCGTCCCGATGAGATCACCAAACGGCGTCTCCCAACCGCCGAGGAAAAAGATGGCGAAGAGCAGGCAGGCGGCGAATGAGCGCATGTACTCGGCTGCGAACAGAAGCCCCCAGCGCATTCCCCCGTACTCGGTCCACCAGCCCTCGACAAGTTCCGCCTCAGCCTCGGGCATGTCGAACGGAATGCGCTCGACCTCAGCAATCATCGTGATCAGGAAGAGGACCGCCCCGAGCGGTAGGAGGAATATGTTCCAAGTGCCTGAAGTCAGTTGGAACTCGACGATTTCAAGGATATTCAGGGAACCTGAAAGGACCGCCACAGAGAGCACGGTGATCAAGAGAGGAATCTCGTAGGCTGTCAGTTGCGCGACCGAACGAATCCCACCCAGAAGCGTATACTTGTTGTTCGAAGACCAGCCAGCGAAGAAGACACCGAGTGGTGCGATGCCGAAGATTGCCATCATGAAGAGCAGTGACATCTCGGTGTCTGCGGCCCAGATGTGTGGACCAAACGGAATGAATGCGAATATCATCACGGTTGATGCGATGATGATGAACGGTGCGACCTCGAACATTAGTCGGTCCGCCTTTGCCGGCACTATCCACTCCTTGCTCGCGAACTTGGTGAAGTCGGCAAACGCCTGGAAGAGTCCGGGTATGAGGAACCAGATTCCGTGGTAACCGCGGTCCTTGACTCGGTCGACGCTGTGAATGTCAGAGGCACTTCCCACATGCTCGTTGAGAAACTTGTTGAGCCAACGGAGTGGCTTGCCGAGCCCGAAGGGCACATTGTCGTACCAATCAGCATGGAAGCCGCCCTCTCCGACCCAAAGGGACCTCAGAGCCGTGGTCGCACCCCGCCTATCCATCAGTCGGGCAATGAACTTGCGCTCAATCCAGGGAATCGCCAACATTGTGAGCATCATGGTGATGAAGACGACTGTAGCCATGATGACCTCAGTGAGAAGACCAGCGACTGCGTACTTGTATTCCCAGAAGCGGCTCATTCCGACGGTGTTGTCTGAGAGGATGAACGAGATGTCCCCAACCCAACCGCGCACATTCAGCCAGTCACCCATATCCTCACCTCACCTGTCTGTCTCTCCGATACACGGGTCAAACGAACCCATGATGGATGGAATGTCCGCCACCTTGTAGCCAATCATGCACTTGCTGGCATATGGTAGCGTGATGAACATCGGTGACCTGATGGAACACCGGTACGGGTTCTTCCCGCGCCCATCGCCCCCTCCCACGAGGTAGAACATCGATTCGCCCCTGCTGTCCTCGAAGTGGTGGAAGCCTGTCGCCCCCTCCGGGGCGCGGACGGGTGCCTTCGAGATGATCATCTCGTCGCCTTCCGCGTAGTGGGTCTCCGACCCGCCGGGAATCTTGTTGAGTGCATCGAGTGTCATCAGCGCGCTCTGGCGCATCTCTTCGACGCGCACCCGGTAGCGGTCGTAGTTGTCAGCACCCTTGATCGAGGGGCGCTCGACAGCCACCTCCCAGTCGAGTTGGTCGTAGACCGAGTAGGGGTGAGCCCAGCGAACGTCGTAGTTGACGCCACCTGCTCGGACATTGGGGCCGGTGACGCCGTGGTTGACCATCTCCTCGGGTTTTGCGTAGCCGACGCCTTGGGTGCGAACAAGGAAAATGGTGCTCTCATCGAGAAGTGCCTCGTACTCCTGAATTCTCTCGAGAAACAGATTGAGTTTGGCTCGGCAGCGCATCGAGAAGCCGACAGGCAGGTCCCGCTTGACTCCACCAACACGTGGGAAGTTGTAGTGCATCCGAGAACCGCCGAGTTCCTGAAGCAAATCCATCATCATCTCCCTCTCACGGAGACACCAGACCATTCCGGTCAGGTTGCCGACATCGGGGCAATAGGCACCGAGCCACATCAGGTGGGAGGCGATCCGCTGTAGTTCGATCGCAATCACACGGATGAACTCGGCCCGCTCGGGAACCTCAACCTCCAGGAGGTCCTCTGCGGAGTAGATGTAGGAGTGGGACCAGGTGTTGGCCGAGGCGTAGCAGAGGCGGTCGCAGTAGGTGGTAATCTTGGTGAAGTCACGAGCTTCGCAAATCTTCTCTACACCGCGGTGGATGTAGCCGAGGTCCGGCTCGGTGTCAACGACTGTCTCGCCGTCCACCTTCACCTTGAGCGTCCAAAGACCGTGAGTCATCGGGTGCTGAGGCCCCATCGAAATCCACATCTCAGCCATCTTTTCACCTCCTCACTTGATCTTCCCCAAGTCGACTGGTTTTCGCCCGAAGCCCTGGGCGTCGTCGTACATCTCCTCAAAGTCGTGATAGCGAATCTTGTGCTGCTTCTGCAACGGGTGGTATCCGGGTGGTGTGTCGTGGGGTTGCAGAACGCGGCGCATCTTTTCATGGCCCTCGAAATCGATGCCGACAAGATCCCAGGTCTCCTTCTCGTTCCAATCAGCACCCACCCAAACCTCCT
>CAUZJP010000241.1:0-2856 GCA_963580235.1 Candidatus Thalassarchaeaceae archaeon | reverse complement strand
TCTGGGCCGTGGTGGCTGGGAACCTTTAACACCGGTTTAATGGCATTGATGGGACCCTTCTTCGAGTCACCTGGGTCGGCCGCCCTACGAATCATGGTGCACTCGACCTTGAGGGAGTTGCCGAGTTCGTACAACGGCACGAGAGTGCGTGATAGTCCGGTGGTGTTGCAGGAGACAACTCTCGTGCCATCTGCATTCATGTTCGCGGCGTGGTTGGCGCTAGAACTGTAGGACAAACCGGTGAGTTCGTGCTTCTCACCGCCTTGGAACATGTGCTTGATACTGGCTGCCTCGTACTTGGCAAGGTTTGCCGCCCCCATCTTACTTGGGGCACAGTCGATCACCACGTCCGCTGAGGCCAGCAGGTCGGAGAGTCCTCCATGGCACTCATATCCGCCGGATGAGAAGGAGGCTATGCGCTCTGAATTATCGGTGGTGCAGTACAGAGGGTAGCCCTTCTTCGCTGCTAGTTCGCACCCGAAACTGGGTCCTGTCTTGGTCACTCCCACGACTTCCATGTCATCCTGGGCGTCGACTGCATCGGCAACTCTCTTGCCGATTGTCCCGTAGCCGTTGATGGCGACCCTGATCACGCCTTGACCTCATAGCCCCTTGAGGGCGTTTTAACGCCCTTGCCAACCCTCTATCAACATACCCTTCTCCTCGCACCTCGAATTTACCCTCAATAGCCGCAACTTGAGGCCGTGCTGCCCGTCAGAATGAAGACCACTAGCGTCATGTCCGCACAGGGAGAGCCATGCGCGAGGTCACTGCGAAGAGCATGAAACTTGGTCGGGACCTAGATGGAATGCTGTCCGAAGCCCTAGAGAGGGACTTGCTGGTCAGGATCGGATGGGGTCGCGGAGGAGATGAGAAGCCCAAGAGCGGAGAGATTGGGGCCATTTCTCATCTGCCCCCAAAATCAAGAGTTCTGCTGCTTGGCGACCTCGGTGAGTGCGCTGGGGGCATGAACAACGGAGGTACCTTCACGCTGCAAGGATCCAGTACATCGATGCTCGGGGCTTTTCAGCGAAACGGACGGATAGTCGTCGAAAAGGACGTCGGAGACCGTCTCGGACGTCGGATGACTGGAGGCTTCATCACAGTGCATGGCTCTGCCGGAGACGAAGTCGGTGCCTGCATGTCTGGTGGCACGGTAATCGTCCGGGGCCATGCTGGGAAGAGGGCTGGGGCCGGCATGAGCGCCGGAACTGTTGTTGTCCTTGGCTCAGTTGGCTCCGAGCCCGGAGTCGGTATGACCGGAGGGCGCGTGGTCATCGCCGGTAGTTGCCCCCCTCCCGGAGAAGGTGCGGCCATGAGAGGGATAGAAACCGCAGAGATGGCCCAGTTAGCTGAGCATCTAGAGCCGCTGGGGTTGACTCTGGAAGAAGATGCGTTGGTCCTAGTGCCGTCTGACTCCCCTTTGGGATCTACGAAGATGCCTGATTCATCGATAGCAGAGGGCTTTGAGAGCATCGTACTGGTGCCCTCGACCTCGGACAGACTTCCTGAGCACTCTCCTCTCGATCCGTACACCCTCCTGATGCCGCTCGGCTCCAAAGAGGGCGGTCTACTGTTCCCAATCCCCTGGTTAATCGAATCTGACTCCACCGACACCTGGCAGGGAGCGGCTTCGACTCAGCCAGCCCTGGTTAGGACTTCGCCCAGAGAGTGTGATCTGATTCTCGTAGGCGAGGGTAATCTCGTCGACTGTGCGGACTGGCTTGGGAATTGTGCAGGTATAGTACTTGATCTGGCTGACATGCCACCACTCAACGACGCCGAGATTGAGGCCATTCTGGTATCCATCACCTGCAAGATGAGCGATGAATCGATGATTCTCCTGCGTGACCGTGTCGATAGGGTCGATCACCTGTTCAGACTGGTTGTAGACCTTGATTTGGACGGCGCAGTCATCGACGCAGCAGCCCCTGGTGGCAGTCGCGCGGCGTCTGCTCTACCACGAATAGGTCTCGCCGCCCGGGCGATGAACCTGACCGAGCAAGGGCGCCATCTACTCATCGAGATGGATGAGGCACCGAGTGCTGAGGACATGTTGATTGCAATCGCGGCAGGATGTCCTATCTTAGTGGCGCCACCTCCTGAAGATGGTCTCGAGGAGACCTTGGTCTGGCTCGACTCGGCCGTTCGGGGTTGGATGCATGAGTTAGGCCTTGATGGGCTGGAGAAACTCAGTAGAAGAAACCTCAGGGCCCTAGATTACGACACAGCCTCCATCAGCGGCCTGAGGCTGATTGGTTACGACCGCCCACTGCCCATGTGGCTTGGTAATTGAGGTGAGAAATGCCTACTCTAAACCTTCAGCACTCCGTCTTGCAGTACATCCAGGGAATCAACGGCGCCGAGCACTCTGGCGGAAGCTGGTCAGACTGGCTACCAGCTATGGGGTGCCCAGTAGAGGGCAATGACGACGAAATCATCGAGGTCGAAGTCTTTCCAGACCGCCCCGATCTGCTCAGTCACGAATCTCTAGCTCGGGCTGCCAGGAGTTTCGTAGGTGGGACTTTCGAAGATCCATCTGTCGAGGTTTCTGAGAGCGGAGTGGAAATGGTGGTTGACCCATCCCTAGAACAGGTCAGACCGGTCATCATGGCAGCGATAGTCAGAGGTGTTAACACTGGAAACACCGACTCCGAGAAGAATGAGTTCATCCAGTCCCTGATGGACCATCAAGAGAAACTTCATCTGACACTAGGGCGCAAGCGCAGATTCGCCTCTATAGGCGTGCACGACCTATCTATGCTCTCTGAGCCGTTCAAGGTCGTCACGGTACCTGAATCGCATTCCTTCGTGCCTTTGATGATGAGTGAGGAGATGACAATTAAGCAGATTTTG
>CAUZJP010000240.1:0-2856 GCA_963580235.1 Candidatus Thalassarchaeaceae archaeon | reverse complement strand
TACCCTCGGGGCTGCCGAGAGAGACTCCATTCCACTGCGAAGCACCATTGTTTCCATCGAGCCTCCAAACCCAGACATTGCCGTCATTAGGGTCTATGGTGGTCAACACGACCGCTGAATTGGTATCATCGATTCTAACCCATGCAGGGTCGGAGGGGATCTCCCCATCATCGAGGGAGGTCTGCCAGAGCGGTTCTGGGGAGCCGCCACCTACAATCGGAAGGGCGAGAACCACGACTTGGTCGTCCGCCTCTTTGACTAGCGAGTAGACCGCTTCAGCATCGCCATCGAGATCGAGGTCAGCCAGCAGAATTTGAGTTCCCACTTGGTGGTTGGCGAGGATGTACGGGGAGGGCACGGTGATTCCGAGGTCCGGGTCCGAGTAACTCCAGATAGGGTCATTCGTGTCAGTGCCACCATAACTCCAGCCCGCCTCACTGCAACTGAGTTCAGGCCCCCAGAGTTCGGTGTTGAAAGTGCCTTGAGAGTCGTATGCGATGAGAATTTCGAGGCTCCCATCTGCGTCAGCGTCCACAATCACCGGTGCCGCCATCACCTCGTCCGTCGCTCCGAGGTCAGCCTCCCACGCCTTCTTACTCGAGCCACCGTCGACGATGCTCAGGAACGAATGTACCGAACCTCCCGAGTCCCGCTCTGAAACCATCACAGTGAACAGTCTATTCAGGCCGCAGCGCTCTGCAGCATTTCCGGTAATCTCGATGTTAGGTGAGAAATCAGCGACTACGCTCGCCAGTCCGACTGCACCGTAGTCGCTGGAACTGAAGTGATGCCAGTTGACTTCGGGCTCATCAATCGTAGCGAGCGTCGTGACATTTGCCACTGAACCGCTGCCCGGACCGCCTGTGGTGCTGTGGTCTGGTGCGGTCGCGTTACGACTTCCATAGCGTCCGAGTTGAGGCCATCCGATCCCACCATCGTACCAAGCGATGTCCTCTCCGCCTGTGAAGTGAGTAGTGGTGGCCTCTTCGAGGGGTGTTGGCGCGGCCAACAGTGAGGTGCTTTGGAGGAGCATCAATGCCATCAGCAGGAGGCTTAATCGTGCGCTTGCACGGCTGCCATCGCCGACGAAGAGTCGATTCACACCATTCGATGCCCTTCGACCGCTACTTCAACCTTCACTCAGTCCGTGACTCCGTCAGGTGGATTGTAGCAACTGTGACCCCCTTGGGGTCACTCATCTACAGCGGAAGCTTATCGAGTGGGGTTAGCATGGAATTGCCAACCCGGTCTCCCAGTCTGCTCAGATTCAGATTCACAGCCCTTAAATGGGGGTGGTAGGTCGGCGGGCCACTGGGAACCTCTCCTCTGGAGGCACTCGCCTATGAGGGACGGGAGGGTCATGAGCCCTTCCGTCCCGGCGGGTACTTCTTGAGGATAGGCGAACGGAGGGAACGAAATGTACACACTTGAAGTCAGAGAGGACACAATTAGGATTCCCGCGGAGTATATCCGCGAGGGACAATCGCTTAGCCAGCACGTCGACAGATTGGCTCATCAGGCGTTCGAAGGGCGCTTCGATGATGACGACAATTTCATCGTCGTCACCTACGACCACGAGATGATTGGCCGAGGCCGAATCATCCACGGCGACGGAGCAATCTACCAGAAAGTCCGCTTCAAGGCGGTTCTCTTCCACCTCGAGACGAACGAAATCGTCGACGGGGCCGTCTCAGAGGTACTCGAGTTCGGTGCCTTCGTGCAGATAGGACCACTTGAGGGACTACTCCACAAGTCGCAGATTCTTGAGGAGCCGGTGAATATCAACCAGAACGAAGGCAAGGTCGTCGGCACACGCTCAGGCAACCAACTTGCACTGAAGGATGCAGTCCGCGCCCGCGTAGTCACACTTTCACTCAACCCGCACGACCCACGCTCAAGCAAGATCGGTCTGACCTGTAAGCAGCCCGGCCTTGGAGCACACGACTGGCTCGGCAAAGAGAAGGAGGAGTGAGAATGGCCAAGAAGATCCCAATGGCCTGTTCAGAATGCCACCGAATATTGGATGATGACCTAGAGCAGTGCAACGCCCACCCCGAAGCACACTGCACCTCAGACTGGCAGGGATATGTCGTAATTCTCGACCCTAGTCGCTCGGAGATTGCCGACAAGCTCGGCATCGAAAGAGCTGGAAACTACGCACTCAAGGTGAATGTGCGCTGAAGGAGGAATAGAAATGGAAGTAATCAACAGATTGGACAACCCCCTACTGAACAGAGTTGAGATTCAATTCAAGGTGACGCACACCAACAAGCCCACACCTAGCCGAAGTGAGTTATGCTCCTCCATCGCATCGTTGGAACCAGGTGCATCAGTAGAGACGGTCATCGTGAAGGAGGTCTCCACACGATTTGGTCAACCGCTGACCACCGGACTCGCCTTCATCTACGACTCAGTCGAGTCTATGCAGAACGAACCGAAGTACATCCTTCAGCGCCACGGCGCAGGACCAGAAGAACCCGCAGCAGCCGCTCCGGCGCCAGCAGCCACGGAAACCGCCTCCGAAGAGGAAGCGGAAGAGCCGGCCGAAGAGGAAGCAGCAGATGTCTCAGGAGGTGAGGAGTGATGTCCAACAGAACTTCACTTTACGCAGTCGAAGATGGCAAGTTGGTTCGAAAGAACGAGACCTGCCCCAAGTGTGGACCCGGCGTCTTCCTAGCAAACCACCCTGACAGGAAGTCCTGTGGTCGCTGCGGATTCAATCCAACTGCCGCTGCCGCACCTGCACCCGCAGTTGAGGAACCTGCCCCCGCAATCGAAGAGGCGGCCACCGAGGCACCCGTCGTCGAGGCAGTAGATGTGGAAGTCGCAACCGAGACCGAATCAGAAGCCGACGCA
>CAUZJP010000239.1:0-2868 GCA_963580235.1 Candidatus Thalassarchaeaceae archaeon | reverse complement strand
ATGCGCGCCAGCCCAGTTGTGAGCCGGCGTTCGCGAATGTGATCTTGGTGCCCAGTTGAGCCCGCTTCCAGATGAGGCCACCGTCGTTGGTTGCTTCAAATTCGACGCTGGTGCCGCTGGGCTTCCAGGTAATCGCCGTGGAAAGCGTGACCTCGTCGGTCGGCGCTGTGGAGCTGATGGCAGATGAGGTGACGATGCTGTTCGAGGTGGTAGGCGCCCCAACTGAGTATGCTACCGACCGACCCGTGACGTATATCTTGTGACTCGAGCCGCTCGGGCAGTTTGCTAGCCGGTAGCAGACCCAGCCCAAGGTGCTGTCATCCATCGATTCGAGTCCGAAGTGTGCGTGGCTAGGGAACAGGATATCTCCCTGATGCTCTGGCCAAACATTTGTCTTGAGGAAGATGGAGTGCCAATTCTTCGCCTTGCAGTTGACATTAGTAGTTGCGTAGGTGCAGTAGACGTTGACGGTCACCCTGTCTCCCGAGACATCGAGACCTGCAGGTTGGCCCTTGCCGCTGGGAATGGACATCAGCAGCCAGTTGCTGGTCTGTGTGTAAGGTGCACTGCGGTTCACCGCCCACAGATAGTAGGTGTAGCTGCCACCTTGGTAGTAGTTCACTAGGAGATACATCTCGTTGTCCACGGGGTCGAATGCGACTCCTCCGACTCGGTAGGTTCCACCCCCCCAATGCTGCTGACAGGCCATCGTACCTCCAGTGGACGAGGGGGTGATGGTCCATTTGGCGAGGTAGTTGTAGTTCCAGGTCGTTGTCCAAATCGTGTTGCTCCCGTCTCCGGTCATGTCCGAGACATATGCCAATGCGAGGGTGGTGCAACTGTTCCACTGTATCGTCATCGTACCTATTCTGGTGCCAGTGGTGGCGTTGTAGCGGTGGACATTCGGTTGTGTGTAAAGCGACGCAGTGGTCCACTGGACAACATAGTAACTGTCTCCGAGCTTGGCCATCGGTCCGGCGTAGTTCCAGGTGCTACCCGACATCGTCTCGGTCGTCGCGGTGGTCGCTCCGATCAGGTCGCTGTCAGCATTTCCGATGGCGCCACCGGTTGTGTTGTGTTGGGCTCCGCCGAGGCTTGAGATGTCGCTGCTCGAAGTCAGGCTCCAGGTCGCCTCGGTGTCCATCGGGCGGAGGAACGCCTCGTCATTGTCGATGTTGATACCGTAGCGGTAGTCACCGGCGAAGTATGGTACATTCATGGCACCATCCACGGTTGATGGGCCACCGAAGTCAGAATTACTGCTCGCATTTGCCCAAGAGGTGGTGGAGGCTTTGCCCGAAATCGTGAACGATGCAGCACTCACCTCGGCGCCTATTGGCATGTTCACCCCGGCGGTGTTGGCGCTTCCCATTTGGGTGAAGGTGTTGGTGAAGGTGGTCGTGCCATCGGTGAATTGGGTCTCTGTGGTCGCGGCGATTGCAAACGGTGTGAGACTTGCCAGCAACATCACCAAAACCAATGAAATTGGGTACCTAGCAGGGATTTCTGTACGGCTGGTCATTGCGGTTCCCTACGGAACCGCCTCAAATTGCATTTCAAGTTATTCACCACTCGTCTCGGACCATGTTTGGCGAAAGCGTAAGAGAGAGGGGGCTTTGGAGGGGCCGGAGAGGGTGCAGTGGTTCGCTCGAGAAAGAAGAAAAAGAAGTCGTTGTTTCAGCCATTGATTGACTGGTGGGATGATCAGAGGGATCGCCATCTGGTACTGCTTGGAATGTTGTTCACGCTCGGCACCATGATGCTTGTCTGGGCGATAGTCTTCTTTGCTTTCCTCTCATCGAATATGCAGCAGGAAACGAATGAGTGGGCAAAATGGAGCACTTTGACTTGGGTAGGGGCATTTCTAGGTCTCGTCTCGACTATTTTCATAGCGCCGGAGTTCTTCCATTATCTCGCTCACTACAACACCCTCCAGGAGATTCTCGTTACCGACTCGCGCGCTGAGTTGGCGCAGCGGGAAGCTGAGGCCCGAGATGCTGTCAAACTGCTAGGTGGACAGTGGCTCGCTAGGTTGGAGTCCAAGAAGGTCGAACTCGGAATGAGGAAATCGATGCCGGCCGGTCTCGAACTGATTGAGAGTGAGGGCGGACAATGGCTTGGAAGTTGGTGGGGCACCGAATCCTCGCGACTCTCTGAGAGATTTCAGAATGTAGAGATGTTCAAAGAATCAGGAATCAACAGGATTCTGGCTGGTACGAGCATCGTCGGCCTGATTTTCTTCCTGTGGAATGCCGTCCATGGGGTGGCGCGCGAAACGGAGGCATCATCGCGCAACATGACTGTCGATTTGACCGGCATCGTGACCGGCGCTGAATACAACGCCACTTGGGCGCCACACTTCGACCTGATTGGTGGAATGCTGATGGTTCTCTTCGGAACTCTTCTCTACATGACTTCACCAACCCCTGATGACTCCTCCTCCGACGAGGAGGAATGAACGGGGCTGGAAGCGATGAGCGGCGGCTGGGGCTGGATTCGAGAGGGACTGCTCGCCATCGGTCTGATTGGCCTGTTGGTCTGCGCTCTCTGGGTAGCGACCGGTTCACTTCCACCTATGGTGGTGGTTGAATCCTCCTCGATGATGCACGCTGAAGAGGGTGAGGTCGGAGCAATCGACCCGGGAGACCTCATCCTTGTGATGTCAACCAGTCGGAGAACTAACGTGATCACCTATGCCGAGGCCGCAGATGCTGGAAACCGATTCGAAGGTTGGAGTTCACATGGTGACCTCGGAGATGTCATCATCTACTCCAAGAACGGCGGTTCAGACACACCGGTAATCCACCGCGCGATGTTGGAAGCGGTTGCCAACGGCACCCTATCCCCAACCGACAGAGAGCGTGGACT
>CAUZJP010000238.1:0-2877 GCA_963580235.1 Candidatus Thalassarchaeaceae archaeon | reverse complement strand
CCTCGGTCAACTCCTGACTGGAGAAGGTGGCACCGTGAATCCCGTCGCTCCCAACCCTACCGCCAACCATGTAAACGACATCTCCGGGGCTCGGGGTCTTGTCATGGCTCTCACGCCCGTCGGGAAGCCGGCGCGGCATTATGCCGACCGTGCCGCAGTAGACTAGCGGTTTGCCGATGTATCGCTCATCGAACACCATCGCACCGTTAACTGTCGGAATACCAGATTCGTTGCCACCAGAGCGAACCCCAGCGTGTACCCCTCGGAATACTCGAGAAGGGTGGAACAGACCTTCTGGGAGATGGCCGTCGTAGTCAGGGGGGCCAAAACAGAAGACATCGGTGTTGGCAATTGGGCGGGCTCCGAGCCCTGTTCCGAGAATGTCGCGGTTGACGCCGACGATGCCGGTGATTGCCCCGCCGAAGGGGTCGAGGGCGCTGGGTGAATTGTGTGTCTCCGCCTTGATGCACAGACTCCAATCCTCATTCCATTCGATGACTCCGGAGTTGTCATGGAAGACGCTGAGCAGCCAGTCAACCTCGTTGCCGATGTCGAGTGTGGGTTTCACGATATGAGTTTTGAAGAGCGAGTCGATTTCGCTATCCTCGCCGGTCTCGGTGTCTACATGGTGGATTTTGGCGGCGAAAATCTTGTGCTTGCAGTGCTCGCTCCAAGTCTGTGCTAGACACTCCAACTCAACATCTGTCGGAGCGTTTGGTGGTAACCCTTCCACCTCCCGAACTCGCTGGACTTCAGGGGTGCGGTAGTACGCCTGAATGGCCTTCATCTCTACCAAGTTGAGAGCCAGAACACCGCTGTCGCTGATCTCTAACAACTCCTCGTCACTGACCTCCAAATCTATGGTCGATGGTTCTTCGAACATCGTGGCTGGTCGGTCCGGGAAAATTAGTTCGGGCCACTGGGCTGATGCGCAGTCACGGCGACCGGCTATAGCGGCCCTCTCAATCATCTGATTGTGAAGTTGGGCGGCGATGAAATCGCAGTCTACCCCCTCGGGAACGCCGTAGAAGAGGTAGGTCATCGTGGTTGCCAGTTCGGCGTTCTCCGTCTGTTCGGGGAAGAGGGTGCGTAGCCCGTCCAAACCTGCCTGTGCTGCGTTGTCGGTAACGCCCGGCTTGAAGCCGATTTGAATCACCATATCTGGCGGCTTGGGGAAGAGGGAGGGGTCGTTCAACATGGCCTGGTTGACTGAACCGTGCTCAATCACCGGGTCGCAGAAGAGGTTGGAGACCATCCGTTCCAACTGTTTGTCGGAGAGGTCAGCCTTGACGTGGTAACCTGTGATGCTGCGAACCTTTTCGAGGTGGATTCCATGGTCGCTCGCCAGTTGTCTCTTGACGCTCTCACCTCGGGTGTCTTGTAACCCTGACAGAGCCTTTGGGGTGACCTCAACACGGTGGAGTGTTGGACCTTCCATCCAATACCTCACTCCGACGGCGCCCGCCGGCCGTCCATCAATGCAGCGGCTAAAGCCGCTGATGTGATTAACCTCAAATCACGGTCTTGAGGTGGTGTCCGGTGTGTGATGTGGAGTGTTTGGATACCTCCTCGGGAGTTCCCTCAGCCACTATTTCTCCACCACCATCACCACCTTCCGGACCAAGGTCGATTATCCAGTCCGCCGACTTGATAACATCCATGTGATGTTCGATGATGATTACTGTGTGGCCGTTCGAACGAATGCGGTGCAGTACCTCGATCAACTGCTGCACATCTGAAAGAGCGAGGCCGGTGGTCGGCTCGTCGAGAAGGTAGATTGTATGGCGATTCGCAGGTCGATGCAATTGTGTCGCGAGTTTCACCCGCTGGGCCTCACCACCAGACAGGGTCGTTGCTGGCTGACCGAGTCTGATGTAGCCAAGACCGACATCTACGATCGTCTGTAGAATTCGGTGAATCTTCCTATGGCTGGCGAAGAACACCGCACCTTCGGCGGCACTCATCTCCAAGATGTCGTGGATAGTCCTGCCCTTCCAGGTGACCTCGAGAGTCTCTCGGGTGTAACGGGACCCGGAGCAGATATCGCAGGTGACCCATACATCAGCGAGGAAATGCATCTCCATCTTGACTGCGCCGGCACCCTTGCACGCCTCGCAACGGCCACCGCGGACATTGAATGAGAAGTGGCCGGGTTTGTAGCCTCGTTCGCGCGCCAGTGAAGTTTCAGAGAACAGTTGGCGAATGCCGTCGAAAGCACCTGTGTAGGTCGCTGCGTTGGAGCGGGGAGTTCTGCCGATTGGTGACTGGTCGATCACGATGACCTTGTCTATTTCATCAGCTCCACTCACCCTGTCGTGGGCCCCTGGAGATGAGTCGCTGCCGTTCAAGTCCCGAAGCAGGACTGGGGCTAAGATGTCGCTAACCAAACTCGATTTGCCGGAACCCGACACACCAGTCACCGCAACCATGCAGCCGAGTGGAAACTTCGCGTCGATTGACTTGAGGTTGTTTAGAGCCGCGCCGTGAACCGTCAACCACTCCCCATTGGGCTCGATTCTATTCGATGGAAGGGGAATCTCCTTGCGCCCTGAAAGATATGCTCCTGTCACACTTTCCTCATTGTTGAGAAGTTCATCCAACGGCCCGCTGACGAGTAGTTTTCCTCCCTTTTTCCCAGCCCCCGGACCCAAGTCGACCAGCCAGTCGGCCTGCCTCAGAGTAGCCTCGTCGTGCTCGACCACGAGAAGGGTGTTCCCAATGTCACACAACTCCCTCAAGGTAGAGAGAAGCCGGGCGTTGTCGCGGGCGTGCAGTCCTATCGACGGCTCGTCCAGAACATAGGTAACACCTGTCAACCGGGTCCCGATTTGGGTGGCGAGGCGAATCCGTTGGCTCTCCCCCCCGGACAGTGTGTTT
>CAUZJP010000237.1:0-2879 GCA_963580235.1 Candidatus Thalassarchaeaceae archaeon | reverse complement strand
CCCGCCGTGGACCTGATGTTCGTCGTCTGAAAATACCAAGTGAAGATGGCTGAACGGCTCACCGTCGAGCGGCGCAACATTACCTTGCAGGGAGAGTAATTCAACGGGCTCGGCAATCGTTTTCCTGTGGTAAATCCCATTGGGTGTGAGATAGCCGAACTCAACATCTCGAATCCTACCGATTCCAGCCGTCACTGCTCCAGACATCTCTCCATTCTCGGCGACTACCGCTCTCAGTGAGGCGTGCAGTTCATCTCCCGGATCGAGTCTAATGAAGAGGTCTCTACCCCAGCCAGCGCTCTCCATAGGCTGAACCAAGAGGCGACGCCTTGATAGTAATTCGCGAAGAGGCCTGTAGCAGTGGTGCTAGTGAGTCGAGGTATGGTGGTTTTCGTTGAGGACGAGGAGACACTGCGTCGGCTAGGTGAGACGATTCTCAGTCGCATGGGTTTCGAGGTTTCAGCCCACGAAGATGCGGAATCGGCGCTTATAGCGATTCAAGAGAGCAGCCGCCTTGTTCTACTCGCAACTGACATGTCACTTCCAGGCATGAGCGGAGTCCAGCTCGCACACCAGATGAGGGCCCTTGGAATCGGCGTTCCGATTCTCTTGATGAGTGGCCATGATGAAGAGGAGATTCAGGAGGCGGGCGGAGTTCCCGCGCCTAGTAGAATCATGCAGAAGCCGATCGGTCTGGCCGACCTACGCGCCTGTGTTGACGAACTTATCCAGTGATTTGGGAGCCACCCAGAGCGTGAGGGGCCGGCCCTCCCATCCCAATTGGAAGACCTCTCCACCGGAAGTGCGCGTGCGCGAGAAGCGCTGTGCGTGAGAGGCTGTCAGTTCCACTGGAAATAGAGGGGTCATATCGCGTAGTTCAAGAACCGCCGAGTATCGGTTCTGTTGCCTACGCGGGTGAAGGACATGATGGGAATAGAGGATTCAAACGCACGCTGGCGGACCTTTTTGCAAGAGCAATATCAACAAGAAATCCAAGTGCTGGCAAGCGGTTGGCCCAACAGCAAGATTCTGCCTGTCGCCTTCAGTGTGCTGCAGGCCATGAGCCCAGACTTCGCTCAGATACTGATCGAATATCCTAAGCCGATTTTGAGGGCTGGGACCGAGGCGTTGAGGGCGATTTGCCGTGAGGGTGGTCACGAAATCGACCCTATGCTGAGAATCATCGAACTTCCCATCGATTGTCAGCGTTCACTGCGAGAAATCGGTTCGGAGGATATCGAGCGCCTAGTCTCAGCAGAGGTAGTCGTCACCAAGGTCTCAGAATTGAAGCCGCGCGTCTATCACGCTGACTTTCGCTGCGCCGTCTGCGCTCACGTGACTCCAATGGCGCAACTCAATGAGTTGGAATTGATGGAGCCGGTTCAATGCGACGAGACGGAGGGAGGCTGTGGCCGTTCAGCTGGTGGCAAGGATGGCACCCGCTTTGAGTTGATTCAGGAAAATGCGATTCTCATCGACAACCAGTGGATCGAAATCCAAGAACTGCCCGAGAATGTCACCGGCGGTGCGCAGCCGGCAAGAGCGACGGTTCTCGCCGAGGCTGACCTTGCCAACAAGTTGCTTCCGGGTCAGCGAGTGATTGCGAATCTCGTGCCTTTCATTCGCACCGAATTGAAGCGCTCAGGAAAAACTCCCATGTTCAACATCTACCATTCTCTGGTCTCCGCCGAGCAGGAGAACACCCCATTCAACGAAATCGATATTTCGGATGAGGAACTTGAGGAAATCGAAGCAATCAGCAAGCGGAAGGATCTTCTCGAACTGCTCACCAACAGCATCGCACCCTCGATTTTCGGCGCAGGCAAGTTGCAGATGGTCAAGAAATCGTTGGTGTTGCAACTCTTCGGAGGTGTCTCGCGGAAGTACAGCGACAGCACCCGCGCCAGAGGCGACATCCACATTCTGCTGATGGGTGACCCCGGAGTCGCCAAGAGCCAACTTCTCACCTACATGGGGCAAATCAGCCCGCGAGGTCGCTACGCATCCGGTGGTGGAGTCACTGGAGCGGGTCTCACTGCGGCGGCGATCCGCGACTCCTTCAACGACGGCCGCTTCGCCCTCGAGGCGGGCGTCCTCGTCCTTGCTGACACAGGACTTGCAGCGATCGACGAGTTCGACAAGATGAGCAACGAGGACCGCTCAAGAATGCACGAAGCTATGGAACAACAGCAGATTCACATCTCAAAGGGTGGAATAAACGCCATGCTCCGCACTCGTTGCTCGATTTTGGCAGCTGCAAACCCGAAAGAAGGTCGCTTCACGCAGAGATTCCAGCAGGGCTTCGACATCACCCCGATGTTCGATGAGGTCGACCTTCCTCCTGCTCTGATGTCCAGATTCGACATCATCTGGTTGCTCCGTGACGACATCATCCAAGAGCAGGACCTCAGGATTGCCGAGCACATTCTCGCCAACCGGAGTGTGGGAATCAGCGAGGCGCTCATCGAGGAGGGGCGAGAGGTGGACCCACGGATGGAAGAAGAGGAGGACGCCTACAAGAAGGGCTACAGCGGTGAAGACCAACTGACCATTCCGATGTTCCGGAAATATGTCGCCCACGCCAAGCGTCATTTCCATCCCAATCTCAATGATGAGGCGAAGAAGATGCTGACAGACTTCTATCTGAGGACTCGTGGTGACTTCAACGAGGATGACAACAGCGTCCCAATTACCGCCCGCGCCCTTGAGGCGTTGGTTCGCATGGCAGAGGCCAGCGCCCGTCTGAGACTCTCCGATGTGGCCGGCAAGGAAGATGCGGAGCAGGCGCTCGCGATGTTCGGTAATTGGCGCTATGAATTGATGGGTGATCAGTTCGACGAGGGTGCAATCATCACTGGCCGCTCGGCAAAACGTCGCTC
>CAUZJP010000236.1:0-2896 GCA_963580235.1 Candidatus Thalassarchaeaceae archaeon | reverse complement strand
ATTCGCTCACTATATGTGAAGACCTCAATGGGTCCCGCAATCAAGGTCGAGGTGATTCTGTGATTCATGCAAAGGCCGCGACATGGAAGAAGGACCGTGTCAGCGAGTTGGCTGACATATTGAAGCAGGATGGAATCTTCGCAATCGTCGATGTCTCCGGTGTTCCAGCGACTGCAATGCTCGGCATGCGTGATGACCTGCGCTCAATGATAACGATGACGATGGCGAAGAAGTCGCTGTTGCGACTAGCTTGGGCGGAGACGAGCCTCGACTCAGATTATCTCGAAACCATTTTCGCAGGCGCAACTCAACCTGTTCTCGTTCACACCAATTCACTCAACGCCATCCAACTCTTTACTGAACTTGAGAAGACCCGGACCGGGATAGCTGCGAAGGAGGGCGACATCGCGCCTGAAGACATCATTGTCGAAGCTGGACAGACCGACTTCGCACCTGGCCCGATTGTGGGTGAGTTGTCAGCAGTTGGAATTCCTGCCAAGATTGACAAGGGGAAGGTGATGATTCAGAAGACCGTCACCGCGGTCAAGAAGGGAGATGCGGTGACCGGCGACCTCGGTCTGATGCTCGACAAGTTGGGTGTCAAGCCGATTGAGATAGGAATCATCCTCTGTGGCGCCATCCAAGATGGCGTCGTCATGCCTCCTGATGTGTTGGGAATCGACCACCCGGCGCTTATCGCTCAGGCTGTCGCCAACGCCCTCTCCCTTGCCGTAAACGCCGGCATCACCAACAGCGGCACCATCCCGCTGTTCATCGCACAGGCAAACGCCCG
The DNA here is from genome assembly GCA_963580235.1 of Candidatus Thalassarchaeaceae archaeon. GTDB lineage: Archaea > Thermoplasmatota > Poseidoniia > Poseidoniales > Thalassarchaeaceae > MGIIb-Q1. The sequence continues at coordinate 2,103 of CAUZJP010000236.1, read as the reverse complement.
TGCCCTAGCCCTAGCAGGGCAACTCGATTCCTCCGCGCTCGACGAAGAACTGTCGGACATGCTCGGAGCAGCGGCTACGGTCGCTACTGCACCCGCCGCCGAGGCAGCCCCTGAGGAGGCCGCGGCTGAGGATGAGCCCGAGCAGGAGGAAGAAGAGGAAGCCGAATTCGGCGGCCTCAATGACCTATTTGGTTAAAAGGAAGTGAAGAAAAATGGAGTATGTATACGCTGCAATGCTATTGCACTCAGCTGAAAATGAGATCAACGAAAAGAACGTCGGAGCGGTCCTAAAATCCGCAGGCGTAACCTCGGACGACGCCCGTATCAAGGCGCTCGTCGCGAGCCTTGAAGGTGTGGATATTGGAGAGGCGATGAGCGCTGCTGTCGCCTCACCCGCTGCCGCACCCGCTGGCGCCGCCACCGCAGCCTCGGACGCTGCTGCCCCCGCTGAGGAGGCACCCGCCGAGGAAGAGGAGGACGACGCTAGCTTTGAGGGCCTCGGATCTTTGTTCGGCTGAGTCAAACGCTTGTGAATCTGGAATTGCGCTTGCCCCGTAGTCGGGGCGTTGTAGAGTGAATGCTCGATATGTGCTCTAATTCTGATATGGCACCGAAACTGGTTGGCTGAACGGAGTCAACGATGGCGTAGCAAGCGATATGAGAGGTGAAGGAGAGCGACCGCCGTGCTCCCCCCTCGCCACCTCAAGGTCGAGACCTGCGTCACTCCGACCGCAGCAGTCCGCGCCCTGCGCGAGATGGCTCAAGAGGCGGGCTGGCGTTCACGCAGAATCCAAGGTAGCAGACTTGTCGACAGATGGGCCGTCATCATGCCAATTGCATCGGGCTCACGAACCATCGGATTGGTCCTTGAAACCGGCCCCCTCACCGAGGTGGCGATGGAAGCCTACAGCTATGTCCAGGGGTCTGCCGGAGCCCTCACCATCGTCGAGTGGCTAATCCCAAACGAACTCGAGGATGAGTGGCGACAGTTGTTCACCGAATGGGCCGCTCGACTCCCCCGATGCCCTTGGCGTTGGAGTTTCGGAGAGCGCTCGACAATCGGCTTTCTTCTGCCGGTCTTCGGCCGCTCGAAGCGGCTCTTCCGAAAACAGGGCGTAGATGTATCAAAGAAAGCGTGGCCCGACACCAACCGCCCCGCGTGGCCTCCAGATGAATGGCTCATCGCCGCCGAAGAGGAGTGACTTCACCACACTGTGGATAGTCTCAACCGGGATGAATTCTGTCCGACTCGGCCACTCAAAGGTGAGCCCACGCGCTGTCATGTTCTTAACGAAGGAGTGCCTCATCATTGATGGGACGAGATAATGGACGTGACCGAGAAACTGTTCGGTTCGCAGCGAGCGATTACCATCTGGGTCGTCACGGTCGTGTTCGCCATCATCTTCCCAGCATATTTCATGGTCATGGCGGGAAGTATGGACGCAGCCTCGGGCAGTTCGTCTGGGGCGAAGGGGGAGTGGCAGGTCAGCTTCACAGAGTCAACTCTCACCTTCGAGGAAACCGCCAGCCTCAGCGACGGCGAAACCCTCGATTCCTTCTACGAACTGACAGATGACATGCTGGATGAGGGACAACAAGTTGCCTTCGTCAATGTGACCGTCCAGTGCAACGACAACGACGACCTTGGTTTACCGACCACGCGAGACGCAGTCGATGCGACCCTCGACCCTGCCGGCGCGGAGGGCGAGTTCAGCGAACAGAGTGACGGAGGGATCTGCAACGGAGGTGACCCTGCCGCATCCTTCTCCTATGAAATTGCAGCGAATTACAGCGCCACCACATACATCGTCAGCGGAGTCTCCAAGCAGTCCATTCTGGACGGTTGGGACGACCAAGGGCAGGCGCGGGGAGAGTGGCTCTGCTCGGTCACCATGGATGTCAACAACGCGCCTGGCATTATTGAATTGGACAGCGACGAAGATGTCACAGTCTCTTGGAGCGTCACGGTCTTCACTGTCGAAGTCAGCGCTGTCGCTGGAGAACTTTGAGGGTGAATTCGGTGGCGCGCATCGGATTTGACGAGCACCACATGGAAAACTCGGTTGCCAACCCAGAATCTGACGGCTTCTCCATCCTCGCCAA
>CAUZJP010000235.1:0-2898 GCA_963580235.1 Candidatus Thalassarchaeaceae archaeon | reverse complement strand
AATGTGCGAACATAAACTGCAAGGACACCCACCGGGCGACCGGCTGGTCGCAGTGGATTAACTGCGAATCCTGTGGTGCTAATGCACTACCAGTGGAGGTTCTCTACCGCTGCCTAAAGTGCGGCATAATGGAGGCGTTCGACCAGGAGCGCAACGGTGTCTCCTGCCGCAGCTGCGGATTCCGCATCTTCATCAAGCCACGACGCTCCGGAACCGACCCGGAATCCGGCGGCGAAGGCGCTTACAAGATGATAAAGGCCGATTGATAACAATCATCAACGGCCAGCCCCACTCCCCCTATTGTGGCGGAGCGTATTCTTGTCTCCTCCGGGACTCCTTTTGAGGCGATTGCCGGCTACTCACGGGCCATTCGTGTCGGCGATGTGATTCATGTCGCAGGGACGACGGCCACCGATTCCGATGGTAATGTGTTGGCCAAGGGCGACGCCAAGGAGCAGGTCCTAATCATCTTCGGAAGAATCGAAAAGGCTCTGATCGAGGCTGGTGGTTCGATGAGTGATGTGGTGAGAACGCGGATGTACGCAACTCGAGGGTACGACTGTGACGACATCATGGCGGCGCACGGAGAGGTGTTCGGTCAAATCCGCCCCGCAGCTACCTTGGTGGTGGTCAGGGAACTTGTCAACCCGGAGATGCTCGTAGAGGTAGAAGTCGAGGCATTGGTTCAATCCTAATTTGGTTAGTGAAAGCATGTTTGATTGGATATCATCGATTGTGGCGTCAATGTTCGGGGCCGGTGAAGCGGTTGAAGAAATCCTAGAGGAAGAGTGAACCACCCTAAAATGGTGGTGGATTTTACTCTCTTTCAGCTCCCGAAAATATTCCAACAATTCCTCCTTCATCTCCTCAGTGCTCATGTCCGCTGCAGGCAAGCCTGCCTTATCCCAGTTCGCCGTCTGATACAGACTCGACCTGACGTGGGTGGGCACGCTGCATCCGTCCCAGACTCGCTGCGTCTATCCAGCACTCCAACTCCACCACCTCAACCTCGTCATTTACCTGTCCAGGGTGCCCCACTGGTAGGCCCCGTTCGTACAGTTCCGCGATTAGTGCCGCCAGTGATACATCTCCTTCCTCAGTCGGCGGATGCAGGCGTAGTCGGCGGGGGGAACCGTGGAGCTGGTTGAGAATCGCTTGGCGTAGTTCGTCGAGCCCTTCGCCTGTCACAGTAGATGTGAGCAGCGGGTCGGGCATGCCCAAGTCGAGCACGCTCTTTTTGGCGCGAGGGCGGGCATCGTCGTCGAGCAGGTCAGCCTTGGTCAGCACTACCAGATACTCCGGGCGTTCTTCGATGTCCATCCGCTCAGCGAGTTCACGCTGGCAGGTCTGTAGCCGGCGGCGAATTTCAGAAGGCGAATCCGATGCATCGGCGAGCAGCAGCAGCAGGTCGCACTCAAGGCTCTCCATCAGGGTGGCGCTGAAGGCGTCGAGCAGGTCGGATGGCAGTTGCTCAATAAATCCGATTGTATCCACGAGTAACAGGCGAGGGCTCGCCTGCATCCGTCCAACCGTGGTCTCCAATGTACTGAACATACGGTCCTCGACCAGCACCTCCTTCCCGGAGAGGGCGGCGAACAGGCTCGACTTGCCGGCGTTTGTGTAACCTGCGAGGCCAACTGTGAGCGCCCCTGACCTCGCTCGCTGCCGGCGACGCTCCTTGCGAGCAGAGGCGTGGCGGCGCTGGCGGCGGCGCAGTGATGCAACCTCGCGGTTGACTGTCTCCAGCACCCCGCTCCATCCATGCCGCCCTCCGGCACCATAGCCAAGTCGCTCCCCACTGGTCACTCGCTTCACAAGTTCGCGCAGGACGAGGCGGTCGGCCGCCAAGCGGGCGATGCGTACCTGTGTACGCGCCTCGACACTGGCAGCGTGCTTCGTGAACAGTTCGAGCAGCAGTCGCACTCGGTCCCACACCTCTACTGTCAGCACATCATGGATGTTCACCAACTGCCGCGGCAGCAGGGTAGCGTGCACGAGCACTAGGTCCACACCAGCCCAGGGATGATCCCCTTGACGGGAGGCGAGTTCGTCTCCGACGCCCTCAAGCCGGCCGCTTCCCATGTGCGTACGCGGGTCCGGAGATCCGGACTGGCGTAGCACTTCGACCACCTCGATGCCCAGCGTGGTAGCGAGCGCCTCGAACTCTGCCGTGTCCGCATCACGTGTCAGCAGCACAGCACGCCGATTGGCATGGCTGAGGGTGGTATCATAGGACAGTAATCCACCGCCGCCCGCCAGCAACGGCACATCAGGAACAGGTTCCGCACCAGCCATGCACTTGGTGGGAGGGGCTACTCGCATTTGGCGTCAGCCCTACATAGAGAACGATTTTTCCCGTCGAGTTCAAGGACTGCGGCATCAAGCCTCCTCGCGGTACCATGCCGAGTTGGCTCGAGACACACGCCCCGCGCAGGTTCGACGATCTCGCCGCGCCCGAGCAGGTCAGGCGCACGCTGACCACCATCAGCCTCTCCGGAAGCCCCCCTCACCTTCTCATCACCGGCCCGGCTGGAGTTGGAAAGACCGCAGCATGGAGATTGGTGGCTCGTCAGGTTCTCGGCCCGGGGTGGAAGGCGACGGCCCATGTTCTGCAAGCGAGGGATTTGTCAGGCACTTCTGGGGCGATGGGCACCTTTGAGAAATTTCTACGCCCATTCGGCAAGGGTTCGAGTGACACCTTGGCCGGAAGGACCAGTCTAGAGGCCTTCGACCGGGAGATGTGGCAGAGTTCCGATGCCGACGACCCACCTCCGGCAGGAGTTGAATTGGCTCCTCTAGAAACGGGTGTCGTGCCGGTCAGTCGATTGATCGTCATCGAAGATGCAGACCATCTCGGCCCAAAACGGCAACCCTACCTACGACGGATGATGGAGTCAG
>CAUZJP010000234.1:0-2906 GCA_963580235.1 Candidatus Thalassarchaeaceae archaeon | reverse complement strand
GAATTGTGGCAGTGAATGGCTACGGAATGGCCAGCTTCTGCGAGGGCGCGACAGATGGCGGCGCCAATTCGTCGCGCTCCTCCGGTGACTAGTGCCGCACCCACAACATCGCCTCCTACCCACCCGCCCAAAAGCCCGGTTCTATTGACACCTTCGTGGCTTGCGGCAATTGAATATCTCAGCCGGGAGTGAGGGAGAAGGTTTCCTCACACTGCTACCATTGAGGGGGGGCTGTTGGCTCGACTGAGGGTGCGCAGTGACCAAGGGAGGGTCGGATGTCGAACCCTTAACCGTGAGCGCCTCTCACGGTGAGGCGGGGCGGTCACTTGGCAGAACGGCAACTCCCGCTAATCGAAGAGGGGGGGTTCTCACTCGGTGGTTGCGGCGGGGCGGCGCGAATGAGTCCACTTGAGCGTCGTAGGGCGGAGCGAAAGCGGCTTCCCTCTTGGTTCAGGACGAGTCTGCCCACTGGCGCAGCACAGTCGAATTACAACACAACTCGGAAAACGGTTCAGGAAAATCGTCTTCACACCGTCTGCGAGGAGGCGCGCTGCCCGAATGTCCACGATTGTTGGGGCCGGGGTACCGCGACCTTCATGATTGCAGGACAGGAGTGTACGCGCGCCTGCCGTTTCTGTGCTGTTGGCACAATCAAGGTGCCACCTGCGCTCGACCCCGATGAACCGGCCAATCTCGCCGAGGCCATCGACCTGATGGGAATCAAACACGCGGTAATCACAGTCGTCAATCGAGATGACCTGCCAGATGGCGGGGCTGACCATTACAAGCGCTGCATCAGCGCAGTTCACGAACGCTGCCCAGATGTGACGCTCGAGTTCCTCTGCTCTGACCTCGATGGGAACTTTGCCGCCTTGGCACACCTTCTCGAGGATGTTCCTCTCTCCGTGTTCGCCCACAATGTCGAGTGCGTTCCCCGCCTTGACCGAATAGTGCGGGATAGTCGGGCGAGTTTCCAACAGTCAGTCGACATCTTGGCAGAGGCGAAGCGCCTTCGTCCGGACATCCTAACCAAGAGCAGCCTCATGGTCGGTGTTGGTGAGACGGACGAAGAGGTGACGGAGGCTCTCAGCCTCCTGCGCTCAGCCGGCGTTGAATTGCTTACCATCGGCCAATATCTGCAACCTTCGGCCAACCACCTGCAAATAGATCGCTTCCCAGAGCCAGAAAGGTTCGCAGAGTGGGATTCTCAAGCGAGAGTACTCGGCTTCAAAGGAGTTGCAAGCGGCCCGTTGGTGCGTTCCTCCTACCGCGCCGGACTGCTCCTTGAAGAGGCTAATGGCGGCCCCCCGCTCGTCACTCTGAGTACGACAGGGTCTGCGGTCAGCCACTTGCAGCCTAGCACGATTCCGCCGTCATTGTCTGAGGTTAATGGCTCGCAGTCATCTACTTTGGGTGATGGGCGCTCGGGACAATCATGATAGTGATAACGAGATGAGGTGACTTCATGGAGGGGGATGAGTCGGACACTGGCATTGGGCCATACTCCGTTCCATCCGCACCTGCACGGCCCGGTGAACCGGCTGTTTTCGAGGAATGGACTGCCACTCCAGGTGACCTCTCACGCCCCGACCCTGCCACCTGTACTTCGGATGATACTGCTGAGCACGCGTTCGGTTTGGTCCGAGTTCTCGACGATGAACATCAGGCGAGCGGCGAATGGCATCCAGAGTTGTCAGCCGATGAACTTCGTACCGGATTGGAATACATGGCTCGCCTGCGAATTTTCGACGACCGCATGATGAAGATGCAGCGCACTGGGAAGTTGTCGTTCTACATGCGCTCCTTGGGAGAGGAGGCGGTTGCAATCGCTCAAACGATGGCACTCGAAGAGCAGGATTGGATCTTCCCCACCTATCGGCAGCCCGGCGCGCAGTTTGTTCGCGGGAGGGGGATGGTCAGCATGATCAACCACTGCATCGGCAATGTGGAGGACAACATCAAAGGGCGGCAGATGCCGGTCCACTACTCATGGCGAGAAGGCCACTTCATCTCGGTCTCAAGCCCGGTCGGAACCCAATTCAGTCAAGCGGTTGGAGTCGCCATGGCGAGTGCCTACAAGGGTGACGACCAAGTCACGATTACTTGGATTGGAGATGGGGCGAGCGCCGAGGGAGACTACCACTACGCGCTGAACTTCGCCAGTGTGTTCAAGCCGCCTGTGATTCTCAATGTAGTCAACAACCAGTGGGCGATTTCGACCCATCGGAACCTCGCTACGGGCGGCTCTAACTTCGCAAGTCGCGGGCTTGCCTACAACATCCCCTCAATCCGCGTCGACGGAAACGATTTCCTCGCCCTTTACTCGGTCACCAAGTGGGCTCGTCTGCGGGCCGGAGCGGGTGCTGGCCCAACCCATATCGAGGTGCTAACCTACCGCGCTGCAGGCCACAGTAGCAGTGACGACCCGAGCCGCTACCGCCCGGAGGGTGAACGAGAGGCGTGGCCGGGCGGAGACCCGATTGAACGGCTCAAGCTACATCTGATCGCCATTGGCGAATGGAGCGAAGAGCGACAATCCGAGATGGAGGAGCGCATCGACAGCGAGGTGATGGCTGCCTACAAGGAAGCGGTCACTCACGGCGACTTGGCGAGCGGACCATGGCCGCCCGCAAGCACCATTTTCACAGAGGTCTACGAGGAGGTTCCTTGGCACATTCAGGAGCAGCGCGAGGAACTTGGCAAGTGAGGTGAGATGATGGCTAACATGAACATGATTCAGTCGCTGAACTCCGCCCTCGACATCATGCTCGAGAGGGATGAGACAGTCCTGATGTTCGGCGAGGACATCGGCTATTTCGGTGGCGTCTTCCGTGTCACCGACGGCCTTCAGGCGAAGCACGGAGTACACCGAGTATTCGATTCACCATTGGCAGAAGGAGGCTTGG
>CAUZJP010000233.1:0-2913 GCA_963580235.1 Candidatus Thalassarchaeaceae archaeon | reverse complement strand
TTTTTCCCGAAAAATACTCACTGGTGTACGGATGGCGTTTGTGAACTACTACTCGATTTCGCATTTGTTCATCTGGCTGTTGTTGGGGCGATTCACAAGAATAGGCTGGGCGACCTTCCTGATTCTCTCCCTCGGCTGGGAATTGTTGGAGTTGGTTTTGCCATTTGAGTTCGTAGTCGAGACAATCGACAACAAAGTTGGCGACATGATTGTCAACACTATCGCCTTTTCAGCCGGTCTCAAGTGGCGTCAGGCCGCTGCTCTGAAACCTGAGCCTCAACAATCCTGAAATCAGATCAAGCCGAAGACCTTGACGAAGATGAGAACACCTGTCAATGCTGCGAGAGTAGAGGTGACGGTTCGGAGCAGTTCCATCTTGTGGTTGTGCTTGTCCAACCAGTTTTCCAGACCTCCTCTCGAATCCGGCTCATCGCCACTCACGCTAACACATCCGACTGAAACCCTCCAACGCCGGTCAATTTCAACATTTGCTCAACAACTGTGTTGTTGCCCTCACGATTGACTCATAAACAAGCCTCGGTTCGCTAAACACGAATGTTTGGCCTAGGCATCGACCTCATCCTCGTGATGGGCGTGTTGATTGCTGCCTACATGGCTTGGAACATCGGCGCCAATGATGTCGCCAATGCGATGGGGACCAGCGTCGGAAGCGGCGCTCTCACACTCAAGCGGGCGATCGTAGTCGCGGCTGTGTTCGAATTCGCCGGTGCGGTGTTCTTCGGAAGTCACGTCACCGACACGATTCGGAAGGGTGTTCTCGACTTCGGTGGCAGCGACTTCTCTTACGAGTTGAGTCAGAAACTGATGTACGGATTCATGGGCGCTCTTCTCGCTGCTGCCATCTGGTTGACCATCGCCACGAAGTACGGTCTGCCGGTCTCGACCACTCACAGCATCGTCGGCGGCGTCATCGGAATGGGCCTCTACATCCAGACGGATTCGGTCAATTGGGGAAAGGTCATGGAGATAGTCATGAGTTGGATCATTTCCCCGCTGCTGGGAGGAATCATCGCCTATCTCTCATTCATGCTGATCAAACGGGTGATTATGAATCATGACGACCCGGTCGAACGGACGCGGAAAATCGCACCTCTGCTGGCCCTGCCCACCTTCTTCGTGCTCGGCTTGGCTCTCCAATTTAAGGGGCTCAAGGGATTCTACGCCAATCTGGATGCCAAGGGAATCATCGACAAGTCACTCTGGCTTCCCCCCAATGACGGCACCACCTTCAACCCCTTCGTGGAAGGGGCATGGATTCCACTCAACAGCCTGCTCGTCGCATTGGCGATCGGGGGTTTTGCGAGTATGGTTCTTTGGCTGATTCTGCGGCGCTACGAGTTCAAGGAGGAGGGTTATGCTGGAGTCGAGCGGGTTTTTGTCTGGCTCCAAATCATCACCGCGTGCTATGTCGCCTTCGCCCACGGTGCTAATGATGTGGCCAACGCAATCGGTCCTATGGCAGCAATCTATGAGATTGCGACCTCGGCTACTGGCACTCTGTCATCTGACCAGGTGGACGTGCCGATTGGACTCCTCCTGTTGGGTGGTGCTGGAATCACCATCGGTGTGGCCACATGGGGCTACAAGGTGATGGATACGATTGGAAAGAAGATAACCCACATCACTCCCTCTCGCGGCTTCGCAGCCGAGTTTGGAGCGGCCACGACCGTGCTCATATTCTCGATGCCGTTCCTCGCCGTGCCAATTTCCACAACTCACACCCTTGTCGGGGCGGTGGTCGGAGTCGGGCTTGCCGGTGGAGCGTCTGCTGTCGACTTCCGAGTGTTTGGAAAAATTGCTGCGAGTTGGGTGGCAAGCCTCCCCGTCGCCGGGGCTGGGGCCGTGATTTTCTTCATACTGTTCGCCGGCAGCCCGACCAATGTCGCCATAGTCACCCTGTTGGCCTTCGGGATTACCGCCTATGTGGTGTCTAGGCCGACCATTGAGGAACTTCTCCCAGAGCGCTCTCTGGTGGTCTCCGAGACACCAGACCCACATCCTACTGCGACTGGCGTAGGAGCGACTCCGTTCGAATTGTTCCACGATCACGCCATGGCGGTTGAGAAGACCGTGAACTGCATGTTGGATGCTGTCAAGGAGGCGGTTGAGGGAAGGGACCCGACGGTTCCCATCGCAGCCACCGTCTCAGCCGAGTTGGAAGCAGACGGCATCAAGGCTGCACTGAGGAATGAAATCGGCCTCGGAGTCAGAATCACCATCGGCCGTGAGAATTTCCTCTACATGATTTCGCGTCAGGATAGGATTGCTGACTACGCACAGAATGTCGCGGAGCAACTCTCGTTCCGACCACTCTTTGACAACGAAGAGGCAAGAGCTAATCTGATGAAGATGGCAGAAGCCGTCGTCGCTACTGTCCGTCGTTACGAGGACACCGCTGAGCAACTGAAGAATCTCAGTCACTCTGGATTCTCTGCCAAGGAGAAGAGGATCCTCCACAGACTCATCCGAGAGGTGAACCAGCTTGAGCACGAGGCCGATGAGGTGGAGAGGGATTCGGCAGCATTCGTCTTCAGCGAGGGCGACGATGAGCCACTCGCAGCGATGCACATGTACCGAGTCCTACAGCGGCTTGATGATGTCGCCAACGCCTGCGAGTTGGCTGCCAACGCATTCTTGCCAATCGTGCTAGTATGATTCATTGGCCGTTATCGAAGATGGCGCCAATTTCGTCATCGGGTGTGGCGTTGAGTTTGGAGAACCCCGGTTCGATGAGCCACCACCATCCAAGTGCGAGAATCAATCCAGTGACTAAATCGAATACGAAGTGCTGCTTGGTGGTCAGAATGCTGATGGAGATGAGCACCCAGTTGATCCAAAGAATCCACTTGAGTGGTTTTCCCCAAGAGGTCTCAGCGTAGTCTCTGTCAAGCC
>CAUZJP010000232.1:0-2929 GCA_963580235.1 Candidatus Thalassarchaeaceae archaeon | reverse complement strand
TTCCGTCGCCATCACCGTCGGCGATGTCGTAACTACCACCGTAGGAGTAGAGCTTGATGGTGTGTTGCTTGTTCGGATCGTTCCACGCCGAGAAGGTGTCAAGAGTGCAATCAAACTCAATGATTGATACATTGTCCCAATCACCATCAGCGTAACCTATTGCAGCATTATAGCCAGGCCTGAATGCGATGAAGGCATCCATGTCATCACAATCGTTCCCGATCGGGCCACCGACAACAGCCTCGCCGAAATTGCCGAGCCGTATGTCTGAATAGACCTTGTTGGCAAGGTTATCGAGGGTGGTTATCTTGTGGTTGGTCGCAGGGTTGTTTCGCTGTGTGCCGCCGAGGTAGGTCAGCAGACGCTGTGTTCCAGAAGCGATGTCTTGTAGCTCGAGCGCTACAATGTCGTCGTCGCCGTCACCGTTGATGTCAGTGACTTCGAAGTTCCAAACGATGTCGCCCATCGTGTACACTGCATCCTCACTGAAGCCGCCGGCGCAGTCGTCGTTGAGAAGAACTGTCAAATTGGCGCGAATGACTTCTGTGGATTGGTAGACCTGGATGTTCCCTTGGTAGAAGACGATGTCATCGTTACCATCACCATCGATGTCACCAGTTTCGACATTACCGACATCGGCGATGTCCGTGAAGCCAGCCCTGCGGGACTGGTTATTGACAATCCAAATGTCACTCCGTTCCTGATAGGTACCACCATCGTTCCACAAAATAGACAGGAAGTTTCCCATCTCGCTGGCAGTCACGATATCATCATCACCGTCACAATCGAAATCGCCGGTCGCTAAATCCAGCGGATTCCGAGTGACCGGATATTGCTTCGAGTTGCTCGCTGCGACATCCATCGTAGCCAACGAGGTTGACAGCAGCATCAGGACGACTAACGAGAGCGCCTTGGTGCGTGCCTTGTTCACATTCAATTCAAGGGTATGACTAGACATACGGGACCCCGACTTTGGGCGGTCTTATTACCCCTTTTGTGCGCGTGTGCGAGAAATGTGTCAGAAAACGGGCTGCAGTACAACGATTAATTGTTATTTTCGCTAAGCGCCGACGGATTCGGTCGCATCTGAGAAATTTGGGGTGACCACCGCTTGAAGGTGGTTTGACTTATTGCTCAGGCTGCGTCCAACCAGATTGGTGCGGGGCCATATCCAAGCCTCGCTCCGCCGTAGACTTTGACCAGTTTTCCGAGCTCATATTGGCGCTCAATCCAATTCTCGACCAACTCTTCGTCAAGGTCGTGGCGACCCTCCAATGATTCGATGATTACATCTACGGGCAGACCCATCACACCAAACCGGCGTACCGCCAACCGCAGAACCTCCCTCAGCCATCCTTCCAAGACTGGCTCAGTGGTGATTCCACTGCTCGGGGGGAGAGGTGCCTCGTCATACTCGTCGAGAATTTCAATGAGGCTCTCGACGGTCGGTGACTCCGACTTGAGAATACCGAGTCTAACCATCTCTTCATCGAGATTCATGTCGCCAATGGTGCGCCTCACGGTGACCACCTTGCTAGGGTCTGGTGTTGGCCCGGGTAACGGCTTCGTTGCGACGACCCTGCCTGTGGAGGCTTCCTCGGACTCATCATCCACGCTATCATCGGTGCCCAACTGTTGTAGCCAGCCAATTTCAGATAGGCCGAGTTCGGCACGCCACTGCGATACCCAATCGGCTTCGCCTTCGATGAGAACCTCGACATCATCTTCGGTCGGGCGAAAACGGAAGCAGGTGCGCATATTCTCACTCCTATGGGAGGGGGCCGCGGGGTCAGTCCTTCAACAAACCGTCGGTCCAACTTTGTGAAGTCGCATTCTGCTATTTCAGTAAAGTGGAGCGCAAGTGCGTACGAAGGTGCGGTACTGATCAATCGAGTCGCTCAAAGCCGCCATCGGAATCCATCTTCCAGCGAGTCCCATCCTTCTCGACATACCAAGTCACCCCGTCCGCCTTGGCATATTCACCGCCGCTGGGCAATCCGACATGTGAGTCTATCTTTCCGGAGGACTCAGGCACTTCCGGCTTGGCCGGTTCGGGAGGTGCATCAGGAGGCTCGAGTGCGGGAGCTAGGGCAGGGTGAAGTGCGCTGTCGTCGTCTGATTCCTCAACCTCGGAGGTGTCATCGAATAGTGAATCCTTGTGGGAGGACTCTGCATACGGGTCTCGCCTTTCACGGAGGGAGAAAATGAGGGTGATGGCGGCTATTCCAAGGATAAGCACGATGATTGCAGATAATAGCCAGGTGAGTGGCGTTTGGCCCGCCAGTCTGGTCGGTGAGGGGTCCTGCGTGTCATCAAGTTCTCCGGCGGGCACATCGAGTTGAAATCGGGGTTTGGTAAGTAACATGGTCTGCTGCCATTCGCCGAATGACTCCACTCCATCATCGGTGACCGCCTCAAAGATGAGTGAAACCTCGTAGATGCCAGTATTTGCGTCACTCTCTTCAGCCCAACAGGGGAAGACGGCTTGCTCAGCCTCCCGGATGACATGTTGTGCTCTGCTGCAGCTGAAGGGGCCGAAAGTTGAATCATTGGAGAGTTGCACCGAACCCGCGGCATCGCCGGAATTAGAGACTACACAGTCGATGAAGTGGGCTGTCATAGTGAGGTCGCCGATTCTACTGTCGTAGGAGACGGAAAGATGTGTGCTGTCAACTTCCGAGGTGGTGCACTGAAGCCCCCACTCCGGCTTCGGGGTAGGGGTTACTTTGAATTCGAGGGTGGCCCAAGGCTCACTGACCAGCCAGCCCGGAGCTGAGAGTTCCAGTCTCAACTGGTGGTTCCCAAGTGTTAGGTCTGAGAGCGTGAAGGTCCCTGCACCTCCGGTAGGTTGCAGAGTGGCGACAAGCAGCCCATCCAACTCAACCTCCAACTGCATCGCACAGTCGATGGAGCAGAGAGCGTCGTAGGT
>CAUZJP010000231.1:0-2932 GCA_963580235.1 Candidatus Thalassarchaeaceae archaeon | reverse complement strand
CGTGCAATCTTCGGGATGTGGTTGGAGAGTTGAGGCTTGACCTCGAGGACCCAATAGCGGTTGATTTCGGTCAACTGGATCGCAGTCGCCTCTCTGGCGATGATCGTTTGCTGTAAATCGAGAAGTTCCATCCTGATGGTCGACTCGCTCACTCCGAACTGCTCAGCCAACTCGCTCTGCTTGAGAGAACGCCCTGCCCCGAACAGTGTCGCCTCCAACAAGGTTGGAAGTTGAGGCTCCTCACTCATGCTTCCACCTCCGGAGTGACTTCAACGGTGACCGCGTCAAAGTTGGTCAGATGAGGCCACTTGTCCTGAAGGAAGATATCTCCATGGGGGTATTCCACCTGCCAGATGTCGGTGTACCCGCGGTGGGTAAGGAAGAGAGCTGAGACGAATCCGACGATGCTACCCTCGGTCTCCGCATCCTCTGGATTCCATCCAAGGTCGAGTCCCTGTTCCTTCAGTCGCTCGGCTACTTTCTGGACGGTGACCGGTTCACCAGTCGGTGCAAGTTCCCTAATGGCGGACCATGTGCTGCGAATCTCCTCTTCGAGGTTCTCTTGATGGACACGGCCCTTGACATCGGCAATCGCGTTCTTCACTTCAGCCGCATGCTTCACTCGGGCCGCCTCTCGAATCTGCCTCTCCTCGGCATCCTCGTGTGCCTCTGCGAGGCAGCCCAACAGCTCGGCGAGTGTTACCGGCCGGCCCGCATCACGCTTGATGCGGCCGTCGAACAGGTTCGGAAGGGCGTCACTCGCCTCGCCGGAGAGAATGCTCGTTGTGAAGGCGAATTCGTCGTCACCGTACTCAGTCTGCCAGCCCGGCATGTAGTCCCACTCATCATCTTCCCAGCCGTCGGCATTTTCAGCCCTGCTCAGGAGGGTGGAGGCCTGTCCGTGAAGGACTTGCCAAGCCATGCGAATCAGGCGGCCACAGGTCGGCAGGTCGATGTTCTCAGCGTCCTTCATTCTCTGGTTGAATAACTCGATGAAAGTCTCCAAGTCGATGTCCCACGGGTCTAGGTCATTGCTGTTGAACATCTGCAGAACGAGTGCCACACTTCGGTCAAACGGATCAATGAGCGCCTGGTGCTCGGCCTGTTCCATCTCTGCGAGTTCCTGAATGTGGTCGGCGTAGCGGCTCTTGTGCAGCCCGACCCCCTGGTCGTGGCCAATCATCGCTGCGATGATGTCGTCGCGCAGTGAGTGAGAGTCCATCGTGACCATTTGACTCACTCCTTCTCGTCCTCTGTCGGGAGTTTGATTTCGATTTCACCCTCTTCGGCTTCCGCTACTGCCTCCTCGGCGTCGCGGGCGTCCAATTCTTCACGCTGTTCCTGCTCGATGGGGAGTGCGACGCTCAACTTGTCGTCCATGTCTTCCTTGGAATCCTCGGCGCGGTCTGCGAGTGAGACGAGAGTACCGTCCTCATCTTCCAACTCGACTCCATCTTCGGTTGTGATGTCGCCGTCTGCGAGTTCGCTCTCCGCCTCCAATTCGAGTTCGTCGGCCTCAACTGCCTCGACCGGCTCATCAAGGTGAATACCACCCAGACTAGAGGGTGATTCGACTTCTTCTGGAGCGCGCGCCATGTCTGCCGTCTTTGGAAGGCCCTCGAGTTCCTTCTTCTTCTCCTCGGTGGCCTTCATCGCCTGAAGTTCCTCGTGTGCGGCGTCGCCGAGTTCAATCGCCTGCTCTCGGTCGAAGTCTGTGATGAGACGGCTGCAGCCGTCGCCGGCGTGGGTGATTCCGATGTGGTGGTCGGCGAGTTGCAGACTGACCTTTCGCAATGTCACCATGATGAACTGCGCCTGCTGACTGCGAAGTCGGCAGAGCGAGGCGATGTTCTCGGCGTTGAAGGTGTCCAAGTTCTGGTCGACTTCGTCGAAGTAGTAGAACGGTGAGGGTTCGAAATCTTGGATTGCGAAGATGAGTGCTAGTGCAGCCATCGATTTCTCGCCGCCGGAGAGCAAGCCAAGCCCGCTCTTCTTTCCGGGTAGTCGGGCCCACATCTCGAGACCTCCCTCAAAGGGCTTCTTCTGGTTCTCCAAGCGCAACTCTCCTGCGCCACCCGGTTGCAGGTGCTTGAAGACTCGGCCGAAATTCTCATTGACGATATTGAGAACTGTGGTGAAGCGGGCGCAGCGCTCCTCTTCGAGTTTCTCGGCAAGGCCGACCAGTTGGTTTCTCCGCTCCCGGAGTTTCTTTGCATCCTCCGTGAGGTTTCCACTGCGCTCCATCGCCTCGTCGTACTGCTCGATGGCTCGCATATTGACATCGCCGAGGTTGTTGACCTTGCGCTCGAGTGTTCGGACAATCGCTTCGATGTCCTTGACGGTTGGAAGGGTGTCGTCATCCTTGGGTGGCTTGATCTCAAGAAGCTGCATCTCCTCTGTGAGTTCCTCGAGTGCACGACGCCTCTGCTCTATCTGCAAATTGAGGTCGTCGATTCGCTTGCGGGTTGTCTCCCTTTCGCGCCCCTTCTGCTCCAATCGGGCGCGCAGGGTGGCTCTATCCTCGCGAAGGTTGAGGCGCTGGTCATCCAACTCCCTGTGCTCCTCGGTGACCTGTGAGTGTGCTTCGACGACAATGTCGAGTTCCACTTGAAATACCTCGATTTCGCCCTCCATCTCTGTGATTCTCGCCTTCGCCTTCTCAATGAGGCCAATCTGCTCGCCGTGTCGGCGGGAGTAGTCTGCCGCCTGACTACCGAGAAGTTGCGACTGATTCTCGCCACCGGAGAGGGTCGACTCCGCGGTGAGTCGCGCCCGCTCCGCCTCGTTGCGTAGTCTCTCCGAGTCGCGCAGAAGCAGGGAGAGGCGAGCCGGGCTCGCCGCTTGAAGAATCTCGGCAGCGGTCGCTCGGTCTTCGACCGACTGTTCCAATGCAGTAGCAGACGCTTCTGCCTTTTGCTCAGACTTTTCCTGA
>CAUZJP010000230.1:0-2933 GCA_963580235.1 Candidatus Thalassarchaeaceae archaeon | reverse complement strand
GCTCCCCGAGCCATAGCAGACCAGAGCGTGTCCCGGCTTGTCACTCTCATCGTGGACGAGGTCGTAGACGAACGGCCCGTGGTCACTGTTGTACGGCATTCCCGTCTCACTGTTCTTCGGGCCATCTAAAGTTCGGATTGTGATTGAGTACTTGCTTGCAAGATCGGACCTCTCCGCCTTGAATTTCTCAGTGATGCGCTCGATGTGGTCGACGTCGCTCTGATAGTTGCCAAAGAGGGTCAGCCCATTGCCCCGCTCAGGGTCGGCGTCCACATGATTCATGTCGAGGTTGATGTAGACGATGAGATTCTCCTTCAACTCATCAGCGTGCTTTTCAACCCAGGCCTTCGAGCCGTGCAGACCCTCCTCTTCGCCCCCCCATGTGCAGAACTTCATGGTGTGGTCGGGGGCCCCCAATTCTTGCGCCAAAAGTGCAAACTGCCTTGCCAGTTCTAGGACGGTGGCGGTTCCCGTGGTGTCATCGATTGCACCCGGTCCGTTGTAGACCGTGTCGTGGTGGCCACCGAACATGATGACCTTGTCATCATTGCCTTCGAGGATTCCACACGGCACCCGCACGGGGCGAGTGCCCTGATTGTCTACATCTATGTCCAATCCCAATCGGGCGTTGTTGCTGTCCTGTTGGTCAAAGACCTCCTGCAACTCCTCACCGGTGTTCTTTGAGAGTTGAATGAAGGGAATCGTGTCGGGCAGATTCCCTCCTGTTTGGTCCATCAGCCCTTCGATGTCAACCGTCTTGAAGATGGGGACACAATCATCTGGCTCGACCTTGCCACAGTTGTACTTGACGTTGACGAGGAAGAGGGCTCGCAAGTCGTTGCTAATCGCCTTTGCGTAGATGTCTGTGTTACTGCCTACTCCGGGGGAGGACCAGACAACTCCCACTTCACCGGAAGCCTCGGTCCATAGGGTGTCGTCGGTGCCGTTGGAGAGGTTGACTAGTTGCAGGTTGTCGCCAAAGCCGTAGGAGGCGGTTCCGCTGTAGCCTTGAATCACGAAGTCGATTCTGTGGTCGAACTCCTTGTCGACTCGGTTGATGTCTTGCGGTCCGCATGGAATGATGTTGAGCGGGATTCCCGCCGGGTAGGTGCCCGGAATGCAGTAGAATAGCCTCGGATTTGCTTGTATCTCAAACATCGGCACTTCAAATTCCTCGAGGGTTGCAGCCAACCCGTATTCGGTGAAGTTAGCCTTGTTGGACTCCGCTGTCATCAACTCTTCATACGAGCCTGACATCCTTCCTTTCCACTCTGGGTGCCCAAGACTGACGAGGTGCTCCGCCCTATCACGCGCCTGCGCGGGGTCGAAGTCGATGAGATGGTATTCTGGCTCGCCGCGGATGATATCCATCACGATAGGTCCGGCGATGAAAACGACGGTGGTGGCGCTGACCATCAGAATGGCGAGAATGATCGCCCCGAAGAACGGGATATTTTTCCCAAACATTTGGCGTGAAGCGGTCAACTTAGATGCAAATCCCTCAGAGGTGCTGTCAGCAACCATTACTGCATCGATTACCGCTGCTTCGACCTGCTGGTCTTCGACTTTGGAAGCTGTGATTCCTGCCTCTTCAAGCCGCGCTATCTTGGCAGCCTTGTTGCCGCTGCTCGGCAAGCCTACAGCCTTGAGTGCGTCGGTCAACTCTGCAACAGTCATGCCATCGAAAGTCATGCCACTCATCTCTCCGTGGGACTCGCCCCTTCATCAACCCAACCGCACAAAGTGTAGCGATTCACGGCTGGAAGTCGGGATTTACCGACCCCATTTCGGTAATCTCCTCGCCAGTCCATCTGCTACCGAGTGAATGTTCGACGTCCAACTGGTCGAGGATTCTCGCAACCACAAAATCTACGAGGTCTGCTATGCTTTCCGGCTTGTTGTAGTAGCCAGGGTTTGCGGGTAGAACGACCACACCGTATTGGGATAACTTGGTCATGTTCTCCAAATGAATGGTTGCATAGGGAGTCTCGCGTGGCACGACGATCAACTTCCGGCGCTCTTTGAGGGCGACCATTCCCGAGCGGGTGACTAGATTGTCAGTGATTCCGTTCGCCAACTTCCCGATAGTTGTCCCAGAGGCTGGGCAGATGACATATGCGTCGAACTTCGCCGATCCGGATGCAGCCTTCGCAGCGAGGTTATCGTTGTCCTCCAGCAGTGCCCCATGCTCCGCAGCCAACTCCTCGGCGTTGACTTCACACTCCAGTTTGAGGTTGATTCTTCCCTCTCGTGTGACAATCAAGTGGACCTCCCAACCTGCCTCGGTCAGGGCCTTGAGAAGACGAACTCCGTAGCGCGCTCCCGAAGCACCAGTGATGGCCAAGACTGCAGATGACATATTTCGTTGGAGTGGCTCCCCTCTCTTCAAATCTCGTTCCGCTCATTTTTCAGGGCTGTGAGGAACTGGTCGAAGACTCCCATCGCCGTTGCGAATGACGCTGGCTCCCCTCCCCAAGCGATTCGGATGTAGCCGTCGAGTTGTGGGGCGAACATGGCGCCGGGCGTTACGAGCAATCCGAGCGGGTCGGCGATTTGTTCGATGGCGTCGAGTGCCGACCAGTCGTTTGGTAGCTGTAGGCAACCGAAGATTCCAGATGGTGGCGGAGTCCACGCGATGTCGTGCGAATCCAAGACTTTGAGGAGCAGGGGAAGATTCGTCTCCCTCCGTTTCGCCATCAATGCGAGCGGTTCGTCGATTCTCGGCCAGAGCATCTCAGCGAGCCGCAGCGAGGGAGTTGCCAACATGCCCTGCATCGTGTGCATCGCCCGTTCCGCAGTAACCATTCTCTCTTCCGAGCCGATGACCCAACCAAGCCGCAGGGGGCCAAGCCCGTAGCACTTGGTGAGTGAGTTCACGCTCACACAATGCTCCCCATAGCGGAACATCGGTCGGTGATGCTCGGTTCCTCGTG
>CAUZJP010000229.1:0-2945 GCA_963580235.1 Candidatus Thalassarchaeaceae archaeon | reverse complement strand
CGCAGCAGTTCGTACAACTTCGATGTCCCGAACACCATCGGCTGGGAAATCAACTCGACAGATGCCCGTCTGCGGGCTCAAGAGGGCTCGGCGGTCAGCCGGCTCTACCTGCCCATCTCGTTTGCCGATGCGATGCTCAACTCCGCCTCAGTGAACAGTAACACTGGAAATTCGCAAACCCTGTCCGTAGGTAGGAGCCCATCTACCTTCAGCACCTTTTACCGTTCTACCAGCGTGATGCGTGTCAACATCTCAAGCATCCCTGTACCAGAGCCTTGGGAGGTTGTTGATGCCTCACTCGAACTCTATTGCACTGGCTGCGGTGGACCCTCATCTACACCTCTTGATATCGCGGTGTCTGCCTTGGCGGTCGACTTCAACGAGATGCAGACGACCTTCAATCGTCCTGCAATCAACCAGACTTGGCCTAACCCCATGTCGGGTGGCATCATTGATGAGGTCATGGTCTCTGGAATCGGCTGGTATGGCTGGAACATCACTCAACTCGTCCAGTCAGCGAGATTGCGCGGTGACGACACCGTTTTGCTTCACTTCACCGCACAGGCTGGAACTTCTCTCATCAAACAGTTTTTCAGTTCGGAATATTCTGTCTATCCGTCGGTGAGACCGGTGCTCAACATCACCCACCGCATTGGTACGCAGTGGCTTCCTGCTGATGCCACCTCGCCAATCCCCGCGAACACATCGACACTTTGGCAAGCGGCGGAACCTCGGCCGACCGGCCGTGACCCGGTGACTCTACAGTGGGCACACCCTGCACCATCGAACATCACTTCATGGCAGTTGGAGTTGAGTGAGGACGGAAACTTCGACCCCGACGAAACTCGTCGCCTCGACTCGAGTGATTCCAACTCCTACTCGGGCAGCTTCTCCGGTGCTCCCCTCTCCTACACGCTGTCAAATCCCAATGACTTGCCGAGTGGCACCGATTGGGGAGACCGCTACTTCGATTGGCGTGTCAGAGCCGTAGTTGGCGACATGCTCGGAAATTGGACCCGAGGTGGAATGTTCCGTGTCCCTGCCGATCAAGGCAGTGACGATGGCCTTGGCAACCATACGGTCACGATGTACCGAGGCTCAGTCTTCGTACAGAGTGGGATGTTGCCTTCCGTTCCGGACACTTGGGTCGATTCGACTCCTGGTGCAGGTACCTCTGTGAGTCAGGGGGGCAACAACACTCTCGTTGTAGGCGCAAGTCCGTTCCAGGCGGGTCAGGAGTCGGTGTCACTCATTCAGTTTGACCTTGGAGAATTGCCGTTCCCTTCGTCTATGTTGGCGACCACAGTATCTCTGAAGATGTACCGTGTCGGCTATTCACAGTCTGGAAACCCGACGGTCACGGTTCACGAGTGTTCCTCCTTCTCGGAGTCAGACACTTGGAGTGTCTTCTCTGTTGCTAACAACTGCAATGGAACGGCCGCCTCATCCGTGAGCCTCCCTGCAAGCGGCTTCAGCGGTGTTTGGTATGACTGGGATGTCACACCACTCGTCCAGTCGGCGGGATACAATGGGACCGTGTCGATAGCATTGAAGACCAACTGGACCGGCTACCTTCAGTTCTCCTCATCCGAGAGCACAGGTTCTCAATATAGGCCACAACTGGTGATTGGCTACATCGACAATCTCAACGGGACATCTCCGCCGGCGACTCCGGTTCAGATTTTCCCACAGGATCAACAGGTGCTTTACGCGGTGGATGAATACGACGACTTCCTGCTGGAGTCTCCGGTTCGACCAACCCTCACTTGGCAGTATGACGCTGGAACCACCGGCTACATTCTGACACTCTTCAACAGCACCGACACCAACACCGTCTTCTCTTGGAATGCGAGTTCCTCGATGGGGAGTTTCGGACAGGGCAACTTCACTCCCGCTTGGGACATGGCGGCAGGTGAGGCTTACTACTGGCATGTACAGGCCATCAACGGTTCAGTGCTCGGGCCTCGCTCAAGCACCAGGTCGTTCGCCATCGGTGATCCCGACACCTCGGTTCTCGGCAACAACATTTGGAGTGCGGAATTTCAGGAGGGTGGAGACGCTGAGGTTTTCAATTATCCTCAGGTCGAAGACACCTACATCAGCGAGGGAGACCAGTCCGCAACTCACGGCTCAGACCAGATTGTGGTCGGTTCCGGGTGCGATGGCGGACCGGCCAGCCAGAATGCCTGTATCGGAATCTTCCAGTTGGACCTTGGTCAACTTCCGTTGACGGCAGATGCGAGGTCGCATTCGGCGAACCTCAAATTATGGATTTTAAGTACCGACACCTCGACATCAAATTATATCGACATTAAGGCGTATGCGTTGCTGAACGGTAACTTCTCCGAGCATGAAGCGACTTGGATCCAAGCATCACTCGGCCATGCCTGGGGCGGCACCAACGGTGGTCTCCTTGCAGGCGTAGACCGTGGCGTGGTTTTACTCGATACAGTCAGCATCTCATCGACTACGACCGGTTGGGTCAGCTTCGATGTCAGTGGTGCGTTAGGGGCTGCACTCAACGGGACCTTCTCAGTGGTCTTGATTGGAACTCCTGGACCATATCCGCAGGGAATCCCTCAATTTGAGGTGACATTCGACAACTCCGAGTCGTTGACATCCTCGCAGCGACCCCGCCTCACTCTCAACTACACCAGCGTCGTTGACATCACCGTAAGCGGGCTGTCAGTCACAATTGCTGACACACCGGTGCAGTTCAACGCGACTCTAACCGATGTCGACTCAAACATAATCACCGGTACAGTCGAATGGACCACCACCGACGGCACGATATCAAGTTCAGGACTGTTCACTCCCGACCACAATGGGAGCGTCACGATTTCTGCACGGTTCGGGCGGGTCATCGTCGACCACATTATCATCGTGCAACCGGGCACTCCAGTCACATTGGCCGCCGGGCCAATCGCCTCAACCATCACTTCTGA
>CAUZJP010000228.1:0-2952 GCA_963580235.1 Candidatus Thalassarchaeaceae archaeon | reverse complement strand
TGTTCTCCTAAGGGCTCGGCCTTCCTGCACATTCGTGAGGACCGTAAGCACCTGATACGTCCCCTGAACATCGGCCATGGCGCATCGTACGAGGGCGAGGCGCAGGAGAAGTTCGAATTCGAGTTCGCATGGCCTGGGACGCAGGACCCCTCGGCGTGGATGTGCATCCCGAAGGCTATTGAGTACCTCGGTGGGCTCGTCGAGGGAGGATGGCCTAGAATCATGGAACGCAATCACGCCCTCGCGATTGAGGGGAGAGATATCATCTGCGAGGCGCTTGGAACCACTCCTCCTTTCCCAGATTCGATGGTGTCGGCGTTGGCTGCGGTGGAGATTCCCACTGATGGCGAAGTCGGTCCGATGAGCCTTGAGGGAGATCCGTTTCACAACTTCCTGCTCGACGAGTATGGCATCCAGGTCCCGGTGATGCCATGGCAGCATCACGGTGTCAGGTACATTCGGATTTCCGCGCAACTGTATAACCACGTGGACGAGTACAGGTACCTAGCCGCGGCGCTCTCCGAGAGCCTGTGAGCCGAAGCAACCATTCAAGGATGAGATGGTGAACCGACAACCATGCCTGAGGCTGTGGTTGCCATAACCGGTGCATCCGGGGCGCAGTACGGCGTGCGTCTGGTTGACGAGCTGCTGAATGCAGGGTGGTCAGTCAGTCTGATAGTGACCAATGCCGGAGCGATTAATCTCGACCTTGAGTGCGGCATAGCACCAGAGGTCCTCGGTGAACGCGATGGAGTCATGCTCGAGGACAATGGCAATCTCGCAGCCCGCGCCGCCTCGGGCTCTGCTCGCTTCGATGCTTACGTCGTCTGCCCCGCTAGTGGAACCACCATCGGCAAGATAGCGGCTGGGATATCTGATAACCTAGTAACCAGGAGCGCTCTAGTAGCGCTGAAGGAGAGGCGTAAGCTGATTCTGGTTCCGCGCGAGACTCCGGTCTCGACACCACACCTAGAGGCAATGGCGAGGATGTCGTCATGGGGTGTTGTGATACTGCCCGCAAGTCCGGGTTTCTACAACTCGCCGGAGGGCATCGGCGACTTAGTCGACTTCGTGGTGGCTAGAATCCTCGACCAGATGGATGTCGAACACACCCTAGGAAGGCGCTGGACTGGCGACGAGGTCGCCCGCAACTAACCGGCGGTTGGCGAATCTCCTCCAGCGTGGGTTCAATAGTCCGGCGGAGGCGCGAGGTCTTCGTGGAGAAGGCAGTCGACGCAGAGGTCATCGAGACTGAGAGTATCGCTTCCAAGCCCCGTAAGGGGCTTTCTGATTGGATTGCGCGTGCACGCGAGCTGCCGGTCCCAGTCCTCATCGTGAGTGCGCTAATCATAGTAGGTGGCTCAGGCGGTGCGATTCTGTACGGAGACGACATCATCGAGTGGATCCAAGGTGAGCCAGACTATCGGCTCATCGAGTTCGATGCAGCACAGTCCCGGGCCTACGCTCAGTCGCTTGTCGATCTAGGGCACCCGGACTGGGAGGGCAGGCTCTCTGGAACAATAGAGGAGCAGAACACCGCCGAGGCGATCAAGTCCAACTTCTCCTCGATGGGCATACCATCCACTCTCGAGGAGTTCGACGTGCCGATGTTCATCATCGGCAACGAGCCTGAGCTCTCGATATGCACACCTGGTGACATTGGAGATATATTCGGTGGCCCTACACCTTGCACTGCAGCCGACATTAACCGCGAGATAGTCGAGTTTGCGCACCGAGAGGACTTTGTCCTGCAGGGCTACAGTGGCTCGTCTTTCGTCCGCTACGTCGATGATATGCCTGTAGTGGACCTCGGAACTGGCAACGAATCAGCAGACTGGAACTCGGCCGTCAATGCAGTCGGTATAATCTGGCTGAAGCCTGAGACGGAAGGCAACACAGCGCTGTTCGAGCGCGCTGCGGACAACGACCTTGAGGGTTTAATCCTGATTAACGACCGCCAGAACTGCGACGAACTGGTTGCAGATGACTGCGTGCCCTACTTCAAGTCGGTAGGGATTTCCTCGATAGATCCGATTCCAGAGAGCCTGGGATTCATCATGGTCTCGAGAAGCGTTGGGCAGACGATTATCGACGGAGTCATCAATGGCGATGCCCGCCTGCAGTTCATCACCGATGTAAACAATCAGGGCACTGCGACCATACACGTCCCCTGTGGAATAATCGAGGGGCAAAGTGAATCACTCATCATCTTCGGGGCCCATCACGATACTGTCTACAACGGACAGGGAGCAGTGGACGATACGTCAGGAGTTGCCACCGTACAGGAGATAGCTAGGCAGTTCGGACTGCTGGAATCACTATTGGGGACCCCTAAGCACACCATCTACTTCTGTACATGGGGAGGTGAAGAGGAGGGGTTGTGGGGCTCCACCGAGTGGGTCGACAAGCATCAGACCATGCTAGCGGAAAATCTCAGACTTTACGTCAATCTAGACATGAATCACGTCGATGCGGAGCGCAACTCCGGAGTGACTTTCTTCGGCAACAACAAGGCCGACATAGACCTCATCAAAGGTATCACGAGCGTATTCTCAAGCGCCTATCCAGAACTAGCGGATAAGTACTCGATTAGTATCCACAAGCACAGTTCCACCGCCATGCCCTACAACTCCGACCACGCTCCCTTCGTCTACAACCTCGATGATGATGAGGGTTCGGACAAGGACTACGGCAGAGCCATTGTCTGCTACGGATCTGGCTCGAGCGAGTACCACACCTATCTGGATACGATGGATCGCTTCAACGAGGAGAGCCTGATGGTCTCTGGAATAATCTACGGCTCGCTAGTCAGGTACCTCGCCTACGGCGAGGCACAGTGAGCCATCACGGCCTCGTAGTCAGGTTCCTGTCCCGGGTTGTCGGCGACCCAAGCGTAACCGATGTTTCCATCGGCCTCTACTACGAAGATCGAGCGCTGGGCCACTGTGTATC
>CAUZJP010000227.1:0-2954 GCA_963580235.1 Candidatus Thalassarchaeaceae archaeon | reverse complement strand
TGCCGGCTTGCCCAAACTGGTGGTTGTCGGTGTCCTCATTCCTCTCTGCATTTGGCGGGAGCCGTTCGGCATCGTGCTGACTCAGTTCACCTGGCTCCTCATCTTCACTTCCATCGCCCTGCTCATTATCATCAATGTGCAGCGCCGTTGCGACGCCACCATGCGGCTGGTCGACGACATCCTCGAGGGCAGGGCAACTGTCACCGAACTCCTCGAACAATACTCTGGGGACCCCTCAACTTTCATCGACTCCATCATGAACCTGGCCGGCACCACCAGCGCACTCGAAACCCTGTTGGAAGGACGGGGTGAGGGCGGTGAATTGGCCAAGGAGGTCGACAAGTGGGGGCGCACGGTATACAGCACTCGGGGAAAGGACCCCAGAGGGCCGGCCAAGGGCAAGGGTGCTGACACGATCGAAAATTCACTATCACGGGTCGATGCGATGACTCCTCGCCCAGAACTTGAGGGGCTAGAAGGTGAGTTGACCACATCCGAGAAGATTGTGGAGGAGGCGAACATCATCGCTGCCGAAGATGCCCAGAAGAGGTGGGAGCGGTCTGAGGCAAATGACCCCGAACTGATTGAGGCCGGAGTCACGAAGTTGGGTGATTTGGTGGCGCGTGGCCACTTTGATGGACCTGAAAAACCTCACGAATGAAGCGGTTTTGGACATCACAAGAGCCGCTTATTGAACATCAACCGATAAAAGGGGGGAGGCCCGCCCAAAGGGCGGGGGATGCGGATGAAGATGAAGGCAGTCTTGGTCGCAGGCGGGCATGGCTCCCGTCTGTTGCCGTTCACACGGTTCACTCACAAGACGCTGCTTCCACTACACCGCAGGCCGGTCATCGACTACGCTCTGGCTACAATTCGCCGGGCCGGAGTCAAGGACATCACCATCATCGGAAACCGATTCATCGGGCAGATCGCCCAGCATGTGGGAACCGGGCTTCCCGGTGAGAACATCCACTATGTCATCGAGGAGGAGCCGTTGGGCTTGGGACACGCGATGAACCTCGCACGGCCTCATGTCGAAGGAAGTAGGATGCTGGTCTACTTCTCCGACAACATAGTCACCTACGAGTTGGGGGGTGATGTCACTCACTGGAGTGAGGTGGATGAAGCGCCTGGTTGCCTATTGCTCGGACGCACGGTCGACGACCCGGAGAGATTCGGTGTCGCGGTGTTTGACGAGGCTGGAGAGATGGTCGACATCGAGGAGAAGCCCGACAGCCCACAGTCGTCTGTGGCCATTGGCGGCATCTACCTGTTTGACGAGAACTTCTGGACCTACATGGATGAGGAGATGGCGTTGAAGGGGGGTGCGTTCACCATCACCGATGTCAATCGCAGATACATCTCCCAAGGCAAGGCGCTCCTGCGCAACATCGACGATTACCTGTGGCTCGACTGTGGGACTCCTGACGCACTGCAGGAGGCCTCACAACTCGCTGCCGACGGAAAGTTGTCGCCCGAGCCGTGCAACTTCCGAGATGGTGACCCTTCCACTAACTGAGTGGTTCCCATTCAGTGATTCTCAAGCGCATTCTGATACGCTGCCAACGAGCCTTGTATGACTGATCCCCAAGTCCGATTGGCCTCAACCCATGCCTTTGCGTTCGAACCCAACTCAGAACGACGGGGTTCGTCATCGATTAGAGATTGAATGGTATCAGCAAGAGATTCCACATCTCCTGCTGGACACAACATTCCGGTGACGCCGTGCTCAACTATCTCGGCTAGTGCGGGAAGGTCTGACATGACCAAGGCGCGACCCCTCTGCATCGCCTCAAACGGTTTGAGGGGTGTGACGAGTCGAGTTACTCTGCTGTCCGGACGACTTACGACGAAGACATCAATCAAGTCGTAGAAGGGAGCGACCTGCTCATGGGGAACGGGTCCCATCACCACAGAACGGTCCTCTATTCCCAGTGCCTTGCAATGTGCACGCAACTCCTCTTGGCCGGTGGGGGATGACAAGACGAACAGTTTGACTTCGACACCCTTTGATGCCAGCAATGCAACCGCCTCAGCCGTGGCATCCACACCCTCTATGTCACGCAGGCTTCCGATGTAGCCTACGACAGTGCTCTCACCCAAAGCAGAGTGGGCTTGCGACAACAATTCCGAATCCTCGCCTTCGTATTCACTCAATGATACTGCGTTGGGAGCCAATGAGATACGCTTCGGGTCGACTCCGCGTGAAATCGCCTCATTGCGGAGGGTCTCGCTGATGCAAATGACTGCGTCCGCCTTTCTGAGAACCTTGGTCTCCAGATGTCTGAAACGCCTGTATGCTGGCCCCCAAGACTTCCAACGGCCGCTAGCAACTGCAGTCTCCTCCCACATCCCCCGCATCTCATAGACGAACGGGATGCCGAGTTTGCGAGCTGCCCGCATTGCTGGAAGGCCCACCCTGTAGGGTGTGTGAGCGTGGATTACCTGTGGCTTCTCTTGCATGGCTACCTCGATGATTCGCCGCTCGAAATGACGGAAGAGTATCTTCTCCTCCAACCAGGTCCAACCCGGACGCAGGGGCTTGAGGGCGAAACGAAATGCACGAATGGGGAATGGTGCGAGGGACTCGTCTCCAGACATCCTGGATATCTTGGCCTTTCCCCTAGATGCACTCCACCCCATTCCAACTCCAGATATCTCTTCGATGTGGGCGGGGTGAAGGGTGCGATGGTATGTCACTCCGTCCGCCTCGTAGGGTGTGAACATAGACTCTCTCTCTGGATACCACGGCGAAGTGAGGGCGACTGGAGATACTGCACCCGATCCCAACTGCGCGGTAAGTAGCGAATGGGTTCGGACCGCGTAGCCATTCACATCTGGTGGTCCGTTTGCAAGTATGTGAAGTACCCTCATTCTTCTTCCACCTGTATTCCTGCCGGCATCGGTGATGAAGAAAACAGATTCGTTAGAGTGAACACAAATCTACTGAGAAT
>CAUZJP010000226.1:0-2964 GCA_963580235.1 Candidatus Thalassarchaeaceae archaeon | reverse complement strand
CACTCATGAAGCGAGCGGTCACTCCCCGCCTAGAGTGACTATTCGCCCTAGAATGAGGTGAATCGACACGGGTCCGAAGGCGTGGCTGTCCGTCGTTGCGAGTGGATCCGGATTGTCGCCCTCAAGAATGGCCTGGCCCTTCTCATTCATCCGAGTCACCCTCTTGACAACTCTGACTGAGGATTTCAGTGGGTGAATGCTGAGGACGACCTCGCCAACCTTCGGTGTCTCTTCCTGATAGGCGCTCAGGTCACACTCGACCTCGTCACCATCTCTTAGGGTTGGCCACATGCTGTCGCCGTTGATTCGAACGAGGCAAGTATCGCCCGAATCTTCGGACATGTCAATCGCTCAACTTGCGCGGACCCAAGCGTCGTCTCGTCCCTTTGCGCTCCAGAAGACACCGTGAATCTCTTCGCAGGCATCCATCAACTCCTGAGCGTGGACAGATGAGACTTCTACTTTGCAGGCGCTGCACAACTTGGCAGCGTTCCAGAATAGGTCATGCAGGTTGGGAATCGATTCAAGGTGCTCCGGTTTGAAGAAATCAGTCCACAGAACGAGCAGTTCATCCTTGCACTTCTGTGCCTCATCCTCCTTGATCGCCGCATACCGGCTCATCGTGTTGAGATAGGCGGCCATTCCAGCGCTGTCGCTCGTTTCAGGGCACTCAAGTGAAAGCATTTTGGTGGTCATAGATTGGACTGCCTCAGCAGCAATTCTCGCCGAAGCGGGGTCATAGACCCCACACGGTCCGTCACAGTGTGCCTCAGCCTCAATCAAATCTCTCTCGTCAACCATGTTCAAACCTTATTTTTCCAATGAAGGGGGTCGGAATATCAACCCTCGCTTGAGTCTGTCACACAGTTCAATCTCAGTTAGTGGATGGCTTGCCGGAGGTGAAATGGGTAACCTTGATTGAACGGGGGCGTCCGAACCCCCGACGTGGCCCGCATAGCCGTGACGGATGGGATGGCTGATTGCGCAGTTGAACGGTTGCAGAATGCCGGACATGAGGTGACCCTCAACCACTACTCATCTGAGGAGTTGGAGAACGGGATCCTCGGTAAGTTCGATGCCGTAGTGGTTCGAAGTGCGACCAAGTTGACTTCCAAGGTAATCAAGTCTAGTAGCGGCAGAAAGGGGTCGCTGAAACTGGTTGGCAGGGCTGGAGTGGGAATCGACAACATAGACCTCAAGGTTGCGACGAAATCAAAGGTGGTCGTCTGCAATACTCCCAGTTCCTCCACAAAGGCGGTAGTGGAGCTGACGATTGGCCACCTACTCGCATCCACGCGGCACATCGCCTCCGGTGACCGGACTCTCCGTTCTGGTGAATGGGCAAAGAAGAGCATGCGAGGGACCGAACTGGCCGGCAAACGGCTCGGTTTCATTGGCTTCGGAAGAATTGCCCAAGGGGTTGGGAAGGTGGCACGCGTCCTCGGGATGACTCTTCACGCCTACGACCCATACCTCCCTGCCGAAGTCGCGGCTGGCCAGCACTGCATTTTGCACGGCGACGAGAACGAGGTGTTCAGACTGTGCACCCACATCACCATCCACTGCAACCTCTCACCGGAAACTCACCATCTGGTAAACGCTGAGCGGCTAGCGATGATGTCAGGCGTCGGCAGGGATGGAGTGGCCTGTGGCAACCATCTGGTGAACTGCGCCCGTGGTGGAATTGTCGATGAGGATGCAGTTCTCGCAGCGCTTGAATCAGGGCAGTTGGCTAGTGCCGCACTAGATGTCTTTGAGCATGAGCCGCCAGATGACAATCCGCTGTTGCAGCACCCCAACTTTCACGGCACACCGCATATTGGTGCTGCGACTATCGAGGCGCAGGCGAGGATTGGCGAGGAGATGGCCACTCTGCTGATTGACTTCTTCGATGGCAGACGCCCTAAAAGTGCCTTGAACCCCGAAGTCCTGTGATGAGAGGGCCACCACTCACTCGAGTTTGTGCATGGCTGTGAGGTCAGCAGCGAATTCTGCCAACTCATCGGGAATTGTAATCCCCTCAATCGGCTTGCCTCGACCCAATCCAGCCTCATTCTTCGCCCGCCAGATATCAGCATTGAAGTCGAGTATTCTCGCGGTCAAGCCACGCATTCTTTGACCCTCGTCGGTAGTTGCTAGGGCATCCACCGGAACTTCCGGGAAGTTTCGCACATCAACCGCGGAGGTACCGTACAAAGTAGTCGATAGATGATGGCTGAAGAATGGGCATATCGGGCTGAACAAGGTCAGCAAATCACGCACGACTCTGTGGATTGTCCACGCCGCATTGGCATCATCATCGTAGAGCCGCGACTTGGAAAGTTCCAGCCAATGGCTTGGGAAGACACCGGTACCGAAGTTCTTGAGTGCTTGTGCTGCGCTGTAGATGTCAATTTCATCGTACGCTCTCTTGACAGTCAGATTTACTGAGGCGAACTCAGCGAGAATCCATTGGTCAGCGGCCCGAAGGTCTGAGGGAGAGGAGTCTAGGTCTTGTGGAACCTCAAACTGACTAGCAAACCGGGCAACATTGAAGATTTTAGTCAATACGCCGTAGTATTTCGCCTCGATTTCCTCCGGATTGATGTGGAAGTCATCGCCGACCTGAGCATCGCATGCCTTCCAAAGACGGAAGCACTCAGAGCCGATCTTGTTCGCCTTCAACTGAACTGTCTTGTCTGGCCCCTTCACCTTCCAAGAGCCGGTCCTTCCTCCTGCGCCACATTCCAAAACCGAGTCAGCGTCGATTCCGTTGCCGAGGGACTTTGACATCTTGCGGCCCCATGGGTCCATGCCTAGCCCGTCAATCCAGACATTTGTGAAGCCGGGCTTGTCGAAAAGCAAGGCAGATTTGAGAAGTGTGTAGTAGAGCCATGTCCTGACGATTTCCTTCCCCTGTGGACGGATACCGGTTGGGAAGGCGCGCGCAAAGGTCGACTCATCCGATAGGTAGCCAGAGACGAA
>CAUZJP010000225.1:0-2971 GCA_963580235.1 Candidatus Thalassarchaeaceae archaeon | reverse complement strand
TTCGCAAGACGAAGGCGGCAGAAGAACCTCCACAGAGAGCGACTCGGAAGAGCAGGGCGAAGAAGGCGGCTCCGAGCAGTTGGGAGGACCTGTTCACCGGCGCAGACTCAGCCAACTACACACGCTCGCTTGGGCTTACAATGGAGGCAATCACCTCAGGCGATGACGACAGGACTCTGCTTCGATCTCTTCAGACCGAAGGGTGGTCTGCAAAGCAATCTCGTTGGATTTTGGATGATGCACTCAACTCTTGATGCTCCCTGTATCGCCGTTTGTCGGCGGAGGCTTGATGACGGGTGGACAGTCGCACACAGGCCGAGAAGCACTTCATCGAGAAGGTCAAGACACGGAAGTTCCCTGCATGAGTGACGAAGGAGATGAACTTGAGGGGGCGATTCTGCCCGAGGGAATCGAGGTCGATGATGCGGCGGCATACTTTGGAATCACCACCAGTTCCGACATCGCGGTGCAACTGAGCAACACCGACCCTTCGAACGGAATGGGGCAGTTCTTCTCACTCACCATCGACCTGGTCTTGAGAGAGGAATTCGACTTCGAGGCAGCCGCACAGAGGCTTGGATGCGAGGGTGGAGAAATCTACTACATCCTCACCGGGCCCTTCGGACTAACCACGCTGACTGACCCACTTCGCAGGTACTTGGGACAGGAGGACTCAGAGGGAGAAACAGGCCCTCTCCCAGAGATTTCAGAGCACGAAATCGCTGCCCTCGACACCCTGAACGATGTCTTCACCCTGATGCGGATGTTTGGCATCGCCCATCTGGTAGGTGGGCTACCACTGCTCGACCACTACCTCTCCACTTTCCGTGCCTGGGTCTCAGAACCTGCTGTCTCAAAACAACAACTGCTCACCCTCTCGGTCGAACTATCCAAGGCCATCGAGGAGGCAAAGAGTGGTTCGATTAGCCCGCTCACTGTGCTTGGGTCCCCTACCATGGTCCAGCAACCCCCTCAGCCTCCAGCCATGTCACCATCACCGGCGGTGCAACCACAGGCCCCGCCACAACCATCTCCCCCGGCCCCACAGCCGATGGCGCCAGCTGCACCCCCTCAAGCCCCACCTCCGGCGCCCGCACCGGCCCCACCAACAGCGCCCGCACCGGCCCCACCAACAGCGCCCGCACCGGCCCCACCTCCGGCTGGACCATCTCATGTGATGGCGTCAGGACTCTCTCCTCAACCGGTCGCCGTCGAGCCAGAGGTGGAGGAGCCGTTCCCCGAGGTCAAGCCGGACCCCACACCTGCACCCGCTCCAGCGCCCCAGCCAGTTGCTGCGTCACCCCCACACCATACGCCCGTAGCACCCCCTGCATCGGCTGTTCAGCCACCGCCATCAGTTGAGCCAACTCCCTCTCCCGCGCCTGAATCGGTCCCTGTGGCAGAACCAGTTCCAGAGCCAGAGGATCCACTCGCTTCCGCCTTTGAGGCGGCGGGACCCACAGTCACGCCGAAGCGGGCACCAATCGTACATTCTGCACCCGAACCCGCTATTGCTTCAGTGAAGCCACCTACGGCAATGGATTCAATCGCCGACCTCATCGGCGAGACGGCTGCTCATCCGGTCTCCCCTCCTACCAGTGTTGTTCATCACAATGTTCAGAGCGGCAAGAATTGCTCCCGCTGTGGAATAGGTGTGGAGCACTCCTGGCGCCACTGTCCTGTTTGTAGCGTGTCGCTCTGACTCAGTCGGCGAGTTCGCCGCCGTCGAGCAGCAACATCTCGTCGAGGTGGATGGTCGGTTCGGTTAGAACACCCGTAACATGGATTCCGACATGAGCGGAACCACCCAGCGTCGAGTTGTCTCCGATGGCGAAATAGCAAGTTCCCAGTACCTTCTCGTCTTCGAGAACATTTCCAGTGAGGCGGGCCTTCGGATTCATCCCGAAACCGAACTCAGCCACAGTCCAAACAGAATCTCTGTCCTTCGGTTTCATTCTAGCGGCCGCAGCCTCGTAGGACTCCTTCACCAATTCTGCAATCTCCCCTCCTTCGACCTCGGTCACAAGGCCTTCCTCCACATGCAGGGTCAGCGGGCTTTCCAAGAGGTTGGAATCCCAGGAGCCGTCGATGACTATCTTGCCGTTCATCTTCCCTTGACGGGGCATCGTGAACACCTTTCCGGCTGGAAGGTTGGTTACGAGTCCGGGCCGATTGCAGATGCCGTTGTCCTCAAGTTTCCAGCGACGTGGTTCGACTTCGAATTCGACCTCAGTTCCTGCAGCGCTTGTGATTCTGACGCTGCGTCGCCGTTTCAGCCGCCCTCCGACTTCGGTGATTGAGGCCCTCAGTGCGTCGAAGTCGGCAGTCATGCCCCCCTCGGTGAACACATCGAGTGTGATTCCGGGCATCGTCGCGATGCGCGCCCCATCATTTCTAGCGATGCGCGTGGCGCGCGTGTGGGTGAGCGAATATTTGGTGGGGGCTAGCACAATCTGCTGTTTCCGCATCAGTTCGGCTACCGCGCCGGCGGGTTCGTCACCATGTTGGCGTGAGGAGGGCATCATCAGCATGAGGACCCTGTCGGAGACCAGTGAGGCTGCCTCGTAGAGCG
Organism: Candidatus Thalassarchaeaceae archaeon; assembly: GCA_963580235.1. Taxonomy (GTDB): domain Archaea; phylum Thermoplasmatota; class Poseidoniia; order Poseidoniales; family Thalassarchaeaceae; genus MGIIb-Q1. The sequence goes on along the minus strand of CAUZJP010000225.1, from coordinate 399 downwards.
CTTGGCCAATCTTTTTTGTCGATGGGTCAGTGAGGATGAGCACATTCTCGTAGGCGCGAATTTGCATGCAGGTGCGAACGACAGTCTTCGCAGAGGCGCGCAACCGCTTCTGCAACTTGTCATCGTCGAGCATCGGGCCACCATCGGAGTCTTTCGCCGATTTCGGCTTTCTCTTCTTCTTCGCCACTGCCGCCCCCCCAACCTACCATTGCCGGCTGTCGTTCTTCAACAAATCGCCGGCACCTCGTCTTTCCTTCCGTCAAATCGATGAACCAACCCGGTTATGTTCGCCATCCCGTTATCGCAAGACGCCATGGACCGAGTGACAGGCTATCGCGCCCTCGCGCTGCTCACTCTAATCGGCCTCGCGCTGACCGCCTACAACAGTTCAGCCCTAAT
>CAUZJP010000224.1:0-2989 GCA_963580235.1 Candidatus Thalassarchaeaceae archaeon | reverse complement strand
GCAAGGTTTTCTTGAGGTCCGCCGTGAGAAGTCCGGGTGGATTGGAACAGGTCAGAAGATTCGGAAAACCGGAACGGTCGAGGTCGGCAGCCGGCGCCCACGGCTCACGTTTTGTCATCCCGTCAACCAGCCCAATGTCCGGGGTGACCCCCATTTCGACCAGCGTTTGGACGCAGACATCACCTACGGCAATCAACTTCTGAGATTTCTCGGGAATCCCCGCCAAGGCAGCAGCCATCGCAACTGATGGGTCATCCTCCGGGCCTTCGTGGAGAGTGCCGAACGGTTGTTTCAACTCGTCGTCTAAGATTTCGGGCATCCTCTGGTCATAGCCCATTTCCGAGGGGCCGAGCCAGCGTTGTCCCTCCCTGTCGATTTCACCGGCGCGGATTCGAGTGGAGGAAATTGGAGTGCCGTCCAATGCGAGAATATGAGAAACCTCAACGATTGTCAGCGGGGAGATACCTGCTTCTGCACGAACCTCGTTGATGGCATCACATGCGCCGCGGGTCTCTGGGGTGCAGCCGATGGCAGTTGCATCGGCTCTAGTCTCTGCGGGACCGACCCGGTCGACCAGCGAGTGGATTGTAACCCGCTCTGAGAGTCCGTGTTCGGCAGCCCAGTCGTAGATGTCCAAGGCACGCAGGTCCCAACGGCGGACGGCTCTATCCTTGATCTGCGCCATCAAGTCGGAAATCAGCCACACCTCCAGCTTCTCAGATGAGGCGAGGCAGCCGAGCAGAAGCGCTTCGTGACCGAGGTGGAACCTGTCGAAAGTGCCACCGACGAGGCAGACTGAACTCCCCTCCATCAGTAGAGGCTTGCCGCCGGACCCATTTGATGCCTACGCACACCCAGAAAGGGAGGGGCGATGTGCCCGAAAAGGCTCGCCTGAGAGGTTGGAACCGTCGAAGAAAGAGGTGTGCCCCGAGGTGTAACGACCTACCTCATCGCCGAAGCTCGGTAGGTCTGACCCACCCCGGGGCGTCTGTTGGACAGTGGGGTTGTCCCATGAATCATTCCACACACATGGTCATCTGGGGACCCATTGCACCGTCCGCCGCAACCATTTGCACCATCGGTCATTCCCCGAGGGGTCACGATGGCCTTCGTGGTGCGTAGGGCCCCGTACTTGGTACCAGAGTTCATTCTCCTGCCGGCGAAGGTCAGGGTCCCACTGGTGTTGCAGCCGGGGCAGTCGGCGAGCAACAGCATCCCCTCTTGAACCCTCCCGGTGGGGGAAAACCTCCAAAACGGTCCAAACTCAATCAAAGTCTCCGCTGAGCACGGGTAGTGATGTTTGGATGATACCCGCTGATGCGAGCGCCTATGCGGGTCGCTGCGTGTGGTTCTCCCGCCATTATTTCCGCCACTGAGAACTGAGGCCAGTTCTCCACAGGTTGTGCCAACCAACCTACGAGCGGGTGGCTTCTGCCTGGCAACGGCAACTGTTCATGAGAGGCTTGGCTCAGAGCTTCAAAGAGATCTATCAGTGAGTCGTATCCTATCTGATCCTCATCGGCCACGGTTCCTGCAAGATTCAACAGCCTTTCCAACCTCTCCATCAGTCTAATGCTACAACCTGCGTGAACCCGTTCGCCCAAGCCGGGGATGAAGAGCAACTCACCCGGCGGGCGAAGTATCGCAGCCGACCATGGCGCCTCGAGATGGAGAATTTGTTCCCGCCCTTCAGCATCTTCGATGAGTTGATTCAGAATCGATTCTGCAGCCCCTGCCCACCACTCGATGGGGAAGTTGACAACTTCGGACACGACCTCATTCGGTAGTGGACGCCGCTCCTCAACCAATGAGAGTAGTGAATGCCACGCATCAATCGCCGGGAAACCCGCCCCCCGCCTATCTCGCAGGTCGGACTCCCACCCCTCCCGAAGGTGACCTTGACGTTGCAACCATGCCAATCCATCCAAGCCCGAGGCGAGGTTGCTCGGTGGTGAGGCGGCGAGTCTTGCCACAGCCCACCGGGATAGGTCCGTTGCCAACGCCTCTCCGAGCCACGCCACCTCTGAGAGCAATACTGCGGTCAACCAGGCTGACGCCGCCGGACTGAACGCCTCTGAATCTATCAGTGGCCGCAACCGCAGGGCGAGGTCCACCTCTGCTCGCAACTTCTGACGCAGCAGTTGTTGCGCTTCCCGGCGCCACGCCTGCGGAGCCTCGCACGCAACGCGCGCTAGGGCGTCGAGGGGGACTTCTTCGACATCTAGGAGTGGAAGCCACTTCCTGCCCAGGACCTCGCTCTGTCTCCTCCATCGTGACCAGCGATCCTCGCCCGGACTTGCAATCCACGCTGCAACCGGGTTCGACGATTCTACTCTATCCGCCCACTCCGCATCTCCTGTTGAATGCCGAAGAACGGCAGCGAAGAGATACATCTCCTCTGAGGAATCCGCTTCCACATCTGGGGGTGTCTCCCCTGCAATTGAGATGATAGCACCCTCTTGGGAGGCTGTAACCTCTGCCGCATTTGTCGGACGGGCCCAGCCGGGAGGTGGTGAGGCGAGCGCCGGTGGGGGCTTCTGAGCCATGTGAACTGGGAGCGAAACATCTCCCGCAAGTTGCAGTCTGAACCAGGGCAGCGGCTGAACCGGATCGGGACGGAGCATCGGTTGCCCAAGACTCACCTTTGGTTCATCTCTAAGCAGGACCATCCGAGTTCTTGCATCGCTGACCAGTGTCTGGAGTTGACGCGGCTCCTCGACACAAAGGGGGTGTTGAATGACCGCTGGGGAATTCGATTTCCTCATCAATGACCAGTCGATGAGTGAGAGCCACGCAGTGTTCGACAATCCTCTAACATCAATGAGTGTGCCCCCAGAACCGTCTGAATCGACCCAATCCTGCTCACCCCAATCACCCCGAAACCTGCGCCAAGTCGACTCCTCGACCCGCTTCGCCCCAGTCCTCTTGCGACGACCCTTGCGAATGGCCGACTTCAGCCCCTCCAACCGGCGCTGCCTCTCACTCGCTG
>CAUZJP010000223.1:0-2993 GCA_963580235.1 Candidatus Thalassarchaeaceae archaeon | reverse complement strand
GGTTCGACATCCGACCCTCCCTTGGTCACTGCGCACCCTCAGTCGAGCCAACAGCCCCCCTCAATGGTAGCAGTGTGAGGAAACCTTCTCCCTCACTCCCGGCTGAGATATTCAATTGCCGCAAGCCGCGAAGGTGTCAATAGAACCGGGCTTTTGGACGGGTGGGTAGGAGGCGATGTTGTGGGTGCGGCACTAGTCACCGGAGGAGCGCGACGAATTGGCGCCGCCATCTGTCGCGCCCTCGCAGAAGCTGGCCATTCCGTAGCCATTCACTGCCACAATTCTGTTGATGAGGCGGAGGCGCTGGCGGCGGAATTGAGAGGTGTCGGGGTGAGTGCCGTGGTCGTGCAGGCTGAGTTTTCGGATATTGCTGCAGTTTCCTCCATGGTGGGGGCTGCAGCTGACCAGTTGGGCGGCTTGGATATTCTTGTCAACAACGCCTCAATCTTCGAATACGACGACCTTGACTCAATGAATCCGGAGACCTTTGAGAGGACTTTGAGAATCAACGCATTGGCCCCCCTCATCCTTTCTAGAGAATTTGCTGCCCAAGTTCCCGAGACTGGCGGTGTGATAGTGAATCTACTCGACCAGAAATTGGCCAATCCCAACCCGGATTACCTCTCGTACACGACCTCAAAACATGCTCTCGCCGGACTCACTCGCTCACTCTCGATTGGGCTGGCCCCATCCGTGCGCGTCAATGGCATTGCCCCCGGCCTCACCCTTCCCTCGCCCCACGCCAGTCAGGCCTCCTTCGATGAGATGCACGGCACAACTCCTCTTGAACGAGGGTCAACTGCGGAGGACATCGCATCGGCGGTTTTGTTTCTGGTAGGTGCAAAGGCAGTGACCGGAGAGGTCATCCATGTTGATGGGGGCGAGCACCTCGCGCCGCGTGCGTCAGACGTGCTCTACGGCCGGGGTGATTGAATGCAAGTTGAACCTACACAAGGACTCCTAGCCGATTTGATCCGTGGTAGTGAGTTGAGAGCCATCACGACTCTGATACTGAGTAACTATGTCGTCGAGATGGAACTTGGTGTGCTATCCGAAGAACAGGATGTCACCCAACGAATCCGGTTTGATGTGGAACTCCACCTGTCAGGCGCCAGCGCGCCGAGTGAGGATGAAATCGACCAAGTTCTGGATTATGACTTCATCAAAGCGAGAATCGATGCAGCAGTCGGTGGCCCCCGCTTCAATCTGCTTGAATCATTGGTCTCAGACCTACTCGACTCCTATGTCTGCCCACCCGAGGTTCTGGGCGCAAGTGTGACTGCGACCAAACTCGACATTTACGACGGTGATGCGGAAATTGGCTGTCAGATGGTTCGTTTACGAGAGTAAGTTCTCACTAACTTACTACCAATGTTCATGTTCTTGATTCTAACAACCACCTTTGCGGGGGTTGCCAAGCTTGGTCAACGGCGCCGGACTTAAGCTCCGGTCCCTAGAGGTACGAGGGTTCGAATCCCTCCCCCCGCACTTCCCCTTTCCCTCACCTTGGGAGGCTGAATCGGCCTTTCAGAAGGAGTCACAATCGGCACGCTTGATGGTGAACCTATTAACGGACTCGCGCCACGGCTATGCCGTGGTAAGAATAGAGTCACCTCCTCGCAGACAACTCACTTCAACGGTGGGTCCTCTCTTGGTCTTCCTTCTCTTTGTGCTCTCCACCGTCACCCCTATACTTCCAGCATCGGTTCCAGAGCCACTTTCTGAGGAACAGGTCGTTTTGCCCTCAAGCCACGAAGAGCCGATGAAATTGTACAAGATTTTCATTGACAAGAAGAACTCAACTGTCGGTGGTGACGGCTACCTGACGACCAAAGTACCCGATAGTGGCCAGCGAAATGCTTCAGCCCTAGATGATTCAATTGAGTTCAGTTCCCGCGAGATGCTGACTGACCTGACCCTCAAGGGGAGGGCATCATCGAACAACGGCGAGTGGGAGGTTCCCCTCCACATTTTCCTCAGGGCAACAGCGAGTTCTGAACAACAGGAAGCCACCTACACCTTCACTCTTAGAATCGTAGACGAGAATGGTAATTCTGAGACCCTCTCGACTGCCCAAGAGCAACATGGCATGTGCTCACAATTCTTAGGTTGTGAAGGTTGGAATTATGAGATTGTCAAACTCAGATGGATAGGCGACCGTTCGAAAGTAATTCCTGCGGGCGGACAGATCACGCTCACCGTTACCGCCGAGGCATCCTGCGAGGGAGCAGGTGGCCCGTTTTCTAGTTGCGATGCAGAAATTGCTTGGGGTGACCCCGAACAATCCGACGACTTCACATTGATGGAGTTCTGGTCGAACGCTGTTGCTGATAGCCAAGTCAAGGTCCTCATGCCAGGTGCTCTTTGGACGGACCCTGAGGTTTTGGAGTGGTATCCACATGCTCTGCCAGACGACAGACAGATGTCCCTCCGTGTCGATGTTCGGGATGCCTTTGGGCGTGAAGACATCCAGCAGGTCAGCATCAGAATGCGCGCTCCTGATGGCACCTATCCAGTGGACCACATTTTCGCCAACGCGGAGTTGACGATGGATCAGGGTGGATTGGTTGGTGAACTTCTCTGGTCCTATCAAGCCGGTATCGAAGCTGGAGCATACGAACTATCGCTCTCAATCATTGACACTCAAGGTCCGGGTGAATTTGTAATTACACACGACGATATCACGATTCATCGCTATGGCATCGATGTTAGGAGTCCTGAGGACAGAACGATCGAGTATGTCGCACCAGGGGAGACGACAATCATTGAAATGGTTATTCGGCATACTGGGGAGAGCGGCTCAATCGATGTTGAATTGGATGTCCTCACGAGTCTCGACCCGAGTTGGTTGGTGACCTTTGACAGGCCCGACGGCTACACTCTTTCAGGTGGAGGAGTCGAATTGTTGGCAGTGTTGACGATGGAGGCTCCGAGTGAGTTGGGAACGACACCTGATAGAATCGACATTGCGGCGCGCGCCTTCAACTCATCCG
>CAUZJP010000222.1:0-2993 GCA_963580235.1 Candidatus Thalassarchaeaceae archaeon | reverse complement strand
CTTCGTAGCCATCGGCAAGAAGCCTCATCATCAGCGAGGTGGAATCCATTCCACCCGACAACGCCATCATCGCCACTCTGCGGACCATCAGTCGACCCCCATCCACTTGTGAGTCTGGAGAGAGAGACACCAGTCGGGATTTGCCTTCACCAACTCGAAGGTTTGATGGAAATTCCTGCCATTCCAGTAAACATCCTTTGATTCGTCATAGCAGGGTTGTAGGTAGTGATGCTCAAAGCCGTCCTTGAGGCCGTCGTACATCGAGAGCTCTTGACCGACCCAGACAACTTTGAGTTCGTCACCTATCAGTTGGCGAATCTTGACATTGGGGTACATTTGGTCCTTCGGAGATACGCAGACCCAATCCATGGCACCCTTTGGAAGTTCGATGGTACCATTGGTTTCGATGGCTAGATTGTAGCCCATCGGTTTGAGAACTCGGGCGAGGGTCGAGAGGTCTTGCAGGGCAGGCTCACCTCCCGTGAGAACGATTCTGTTGCACTCCCACGGATGCATTTCGCGAATGATGTCGCGCAGGGTCATGTTGTCCCACTTGTCGAATTCAGTGTCACACCACGAGCAGGCGAGGTTGCAGCCACCAAAACGGATGAAAATGGAAGGGACACCGGCGTGATGTCCCTCTCCCTGTACTGAATGGAACATTTCCACTATCGGAAACACCTGGTCCAAGGGGTCCTCCTCCCTCGGGCTCTGTTCGGGTATGACTGATTCGTCGATGATTTGTACCAACGGAAGGGCTACCAGTTTTGGTGTATCATCGCTCATCAAATCACCTTGAAAGTGGCGCACTTCGAATAAGTTGCATCAGTTCAGTGCGCGCTTCGGACTTGTCAAAGAAGACTCCGCGCATGGCGCTGGTGGTCATCACCGAATTCTGCTTCTTGACGCCGCGGCACTGCATGCAGCCGTGCGAGGCTTCGATGATGACGGCGCAGCCGAGTGGGCTGAGGTGAGTCTCGAGGTCGTCTGCGACATCCTTTGTTATGCGCTCCTGATTCTGTAGGCGGCGGGCGTGCATCTCGAGCAGTCTGGCGAGTTTGCTGATGCCGACGATACGGTCGGTTGGGATGTAGGCGACATGTGCTCTACCGTGGAAAGGTTGCAGATGGTGTTCGCAGGTCGAGTGGAATTCGATGTCTCTAAGCAGTACGATCCCGTCATACCCCTCTCCGTTGAAGGTCGAATCGAGCACTTCTGCGCCCTCTTGGCCGTAGCCCCCGTAGATTTCTGAAAATGAGTCGATGACTCTCTCTGGAGTGCGGGCCAAACCCTCTCGCAACTCACCGTCCGCACCTTCGACAAAGCGCACCAATGTGTCAACGGCCGCTTTCGCTTCTTCACGAGTAACCATTCAGCTGTCCCCCTCGATTCTGCCGTGACGAGTATCAATTTCGTCAAGATGGTCGAGCATCTTGCGGCAGGCCGTTCTGACGGCGTCTGCGACGCTGACGAACTTCTTCGCATCGCCGACATGGACCTTCAGGTCCTCCAGCAACTCATTTGGCATGTCCAGACTGATCTTGGGCATGACTATTGGGGGTTGAAGGCCGCATTTAAGTATTACTGGGGTAATACCCCACCCATACGAGTCAGTGTTGGTTGCGACCACTCAGGAGATGCTTTCGACCAAGTCTTCCCGCTGGAACTGCTTTGCAGCCCAGGTTACGGCGAGAATGGCGTAGAACAGTGACGAGCCGAGCCAAAGAGCGACATGGGTGATGTCAGTGATGTCTAGCAGAGCTTCTCGCATGGCTAGGCATACATTGAACACAGGTGCCACGAACCACCACCATTCGATTCCCTCCAAGTTTACGAATTGAGCGAACATCGCTGGCACGATGAAGGCCAACACGACCGGTCCAAGCACGGTGCCGGCCTCTTTCACTGAGTGGGCGCGCACCGCGAGTGCAAGTTCGATTGCTACGACGAAGACTGCGAAGAGAACCACCGAAAGGAGAAGACTCGCAATGGCTCCTAACGATAACTCGGGAACTCCAAAGGTATCCTCAGGTAACAGGAATGAGACGGCAATCAATAACCCCAGCATCTGGAAGAGAACGCTGCCAGCAGCGACCGTGGCTACCGCCAACCACTTCCCATAGAGCAGTTCCACTCTGCGGGCAGGAGTACAGAGGAGGGCCTCCATGGTTCCTCTCTCCCGCTCACCAGCAGTCAAGTCAACAGAGGGCTGAATCGCGGACGATGCTGTCCAAATCGCCACGATCATCGGAATGAACATCGAGAGGGCAAAGCCTGCTATTTGAGCTGAGGTAGCCACATTCGCCTGCCCGAAGTCACCGTCCCAGTGGATAGGGTCGAGCGCCTCATCGCGCGTGAGATTGGATTCAGCAAGAGTCGCATCGATGATATCATCTTCCCACGCTTCTATGACATTGAACACTCGACTTCTCGCTTCGGAGGAGAGTTCCTGTGTCGCATCATAGAGGATTGCATAATCCCATGATTCGGTGGAATTAGTTTGGCTGCTTCTCAGCCGCAAAATGACATTAACATCTCCATTTTGGAGGCGGACCGCATCATCACCGGTATCGGAGAGGTTGGACAGGTTAGGGTCGAGCGTGGCGACTGTCTGGTTGAGTCGGTGGTCGGTAAAGGGTTGAGCGAGCGCGTCTGGAAATTCATCCCCGTCTGCGAGTTGGACTTCGAGGTCTAGGTAGTACTGGTCGAGCTCCGACATCTCGCCTTGCATGAAAAGTGGTAATGCAATGAAAAACAGAGGGAAAATCAGTAGCGGAACTAGAACGAGTGCGACAAGAGTACGCCAATCCCTAACGAAGTCAATCAATTCCTTGCTGGCGACGGTCCAAATCCGAGCCATCCCCTCACGCATCGTTCTCACCTCCGTTCCCTGGTGGCTTCTTGACTCGGGTGGTAAGGCGGGACCAAAACTGCTGGAATTTTGAAGCCGGTTCTGGAGTCTCGACTTCACGGCTGGCATCTTGAGTGAGGCG
>CAUZJP010000221.1:0-3030 GCA_963580235.1 Candidatus Thalassarchaeaceae archaeon | reverse complement strand
GCTCGCACGCTCCAGCGCCCACTCAGAAAGTTGCATTCAACCACTTACCGACCTCCAAACTGAATTTGAAGATGGTAAGATCTACGAGATTGCATTTGACGGCAATGATGCTGATGCAGAGGTTCTTGAAAAGACGACGGGGTTGACTCTTCTAGGAGACCACATCGAACCATTCACAGAGCCGCGACCGTGCATCGTGTCTGGCAAGATGACCACTCGAAGGCAACACCTGGCTCGAATGTTCTGATTCACTTCTTGAGGAAGTACATACTGAGAAGAGCAAGTCCAATGCCTATGAGAATTAGGTCGGAGATTCCGAAACTGCCCTCTAATATGGATGGAGACCACCCCCATCCAGAGTTCAAATTGCCAATACTTGCCCAATTGAATCGGGTGTGACCATCTGCTGGGCAACCACCACCCGTGCAACCACCACCTAGGAAGGATAGGACGCCGAATAGGTTGGCCATGGCGAGTGCAGTCACAACGAGGCCCATGTAAAGCCGCCCCCTCTCTTTTTGAGGCGTTCCGAGGTCGTCGATTATATTCACGGGCGCATCGAAAGGTGGAATCTCCTCAAGGCCGTCATCTGGGATGACCTCGACCAGCAAATCATCGCCCTCATCGTCTGAAAGTGATTCTGACAGAGCCCTTTGAGCATCGCCGCGTGATAGCCCCATCGCCTCGATGAAATCCTCACCATAGATTCGTTCAGCCAACTTTGTGAGCATCGGATCATTCTCAAGGTCATCGGCACTCAAGTTGCCATCTAGGAGTTCTTTGAGTCGCCCTTCATCGTCGCCGATAGTCATCCCTCCACCTCGTCCACTCTCCACCCTATTCATCAAGGCTATGATTGGTAATACATGAAAGTAAGCAATCACTTGCGTTCGATAGCTCGCTGAGAGGCACTGGTGATATCGTCAGAACTCATGCCATACTTTGAGAGAAGTTCCTCACCATCACCCGATTCGCCGTAATGGTCCTTGACTCCGACTCTCTCCAAGGGTAGTGGAGTGGTCGCTGAAAGGTACTCTGCCACCGCGCCTCCGAGCCCACCGATTATCGAGTGGTCCTCCGAGGTGACAAAACAGCCGCATTCCTCTGCCAATCGAGAAATCAATTCCTCATCGAGTGGTTTGATGGTGTGCATGTCTACAACAGTAGCCTCAATCCCGCTGCTCGATAGATTGTCTGCGGCCGTCAGGGCCTTTGCGACCATTACGCCGCACGAGATGATTGCAACGTCCTTACCACTGCGCAAGACAGTTCCTTTTCCAATCTGTAGCGATGCTGCAGATTCAGAGTCATAGATACGGGGTGTCTTGTTCCTTGCAGTCCGGGTGTAGGAGGGAGAGTCGTAATTGGCCAGTTTGATGGTCAGGGCCTCAGCACTCAGGTCATCGCAAGGGTGCATCACAGACATGTTTGGGAGTGAACGGTAGATGGCGAGATCGGCGATGGACTGGGCGGAGGAGCCATCGGTGCCGGTGTGAATGCCACCGTGGCTGCCGCAGATGTGAACTGGGAGATTAGGCCGTGCGATGCCATTTCTGATCTGTTCAAATCCCCTTTGCGTGAAGATGGCGAAGGTCGAAGCAAATGGTTTGTAACCACAACTTGCAAGACCTGCAGCGACTAGCATCATGTTCTGCTCCGAAATTCCGAGTGAAAAAGTTCGTTCAGGATGTGCTTGTCTAAACATCTGACTCTTCGTCGACTTCCCAAGATCCGCCTCTAGGACGATGACCTTCTCATCGTGGACAAGTCCCATCAACCCGTTTCCATAGCCGTCCCTCGATGCAGCCAAAGTCATGCCAACTCCTCCAGTGCTTGAGCCAACTGCTCATCGTTAGGCGCTGCCCCGTGAAATTTCGGATTATTCTCCATGAAGGAGACTCCCTTTCCTTTGACAGTGTGGGCGATGACCACTGCTGGTCCGTCTGTAATGCTATCCAACCATTGTATCGCGGATAGAATCTCATCCATATCGTGGCCGTCAATTTCTCTTACCGCCCACCCGAAGCCATGCCATTTGGCTGCAACATCGAAGATTCGCATCTGCTTCTCCACGAAGTCATCGTTTTGGATCCGATTTCTGTCGACGAACACCTTCAAATTCCCGATTTCATGGTGGACTGCTGCTATCGCAGCCTCCCAAATCTGCCCCTCTTGGAGTTCACCGTCACCCAACATCACAAATGTGGTTCTGTCAGAGCCGTCGAGCCGGGCGGCGAGTGCACAGCCAATTCCAAAAGAGAGCCCCATGCCGAGGCTGCCGGCCGAGAAGTCAACTCCGGGAGTCCATTTCATGTCGACATGTCCTTGGCAGACTCCACCCAACTTACGAAATGAGGTCAAGTCCTCCTTACTGAGGAATCCGGATTCGTGCAGGATGGCATACATCCCGGGTGAAGCATGCCCTTTACTCATGATGAAACGGTCTCTCTCAGGGTCATCGGGATTCTGCGGGTCTACATTCAGCCTGCGACCGTAGAGAGCGGCCAAGATATCGATTGCAGACAAAGAACCGCCAGGGTGGCCGGCAGCAGCGCGATGTGTCATTTTCACAATCTCACGACGACATCTCCTCGCCGTCTCAATCAACAAATCGGATGAGTCTGAATTGGAGGGATTATCCTCGACAAGTGACCCCATACTTCCTCTCCGGCCGGACTGCCTCTCCGTCAGCCTTTGATGGTTTCTTCAACCCAACACTGGTCAATGAATAGGAATACTGTTGAGTTGAGGGTCAATCATCGGACCCTGCGTATGATGTCTTAGGGTACTCTCATCTTCCCAAACAACCTGCGCCCGCCATCGAACAAAACTTGAATCCAATCTGAGAACAACGAGAATGCTCTCTTACCTGTTGGTAGATTTCGAGTCACCAACCAAGTGAAAACACCGAAGAACCAGAGGAAGAACAGAGAAGAGAAAACAGGACCTAGAGTGCCGAGGAATGGCAACCAGCTACTGGGAGCCGACCAAAAAATAATCAAGACGGCAATCAGCACTCCCATCAGGGCT
>CAUZJP010000220.1:0-3030 GCA_963580235.1 Candidatus Thalassarchaeaceae archaeon | reverse complement strand
TGCTTCAATATGTCAGCCAACTCGCTGACACGGTCCTTCTTCCATGTCGCGGCCTTTGCATGAATCACAGAATCACCTCGACCTTGATTGCGGGACCCATTGAGGTCTTCACATATAGTGAGCGAATGTTGCCTGCGCCACGCTCCAACTTGGAGGTTACACGCTTCCAGACTTCAAGTGCGTTCTCAGAGATATCCTCTTCGCTTTGCTTGCGACTGCCAACGATTGTGTGGAATGTGACTTTGTCACGGCTTCGAACCACTGCAGTGTTTGCGAGACCCGCAGCAATCACGCCGGGGTCGACATTGGGAGGCACCGGACGGGGCATCTTTCCACGGGGGCCGAGTACGACACCGAGGTAACGGCCGATGGTTGCCATGTGAGGTACTTCAGAGAGGAAGAAGTCGTACCGACGAGCCATCTTTCGGGCTGCTTGGCGGTTTCCACCAAGATCCTCGATGGTCGCAGGGTCGATGACGGTGAGGTCAGCCTTCTTCGCCTCGGCGGCCATTTCAGAACCAGCGAAGATGGCGATGCTGACTTCCTTGCCACGCCCGCGAGGGAGTCGCACATTCTCTTCGATTCTGTTCGCCGGATTCTTGAGGTCGACATCCTTGATGGTGAATGCCATCTCGATACTCTCGAGGAACTTCCGTTCTGGCGCCTCTTTGAGCGCCTGCTTGATTGCTTGAGTAATGTTTTCTTCCATTTTTTTCCACCCCTGCGGTCCACGAGGTCGCCCTCTCCCGCAATCCGTGTTCAATCGAATCTGTCGTCGTATTCTCCCGCCTTCACCTTCACAATGAAATCTTTTGGCACGATGCCTTCGATGTGACAGCGCATGGAGACACAGGTCCCCATCACTTCCAACGACCGATTCTTGACATTCTTGCCTGTCAAATCAGCCGCCTTCTCATTGGAAATCGTAATGATTTGATCGAGTGTGATGTTGTGAACTTCGGGGTCTGAACCGACATCGGTCTCCCCTTCCCAAGAGCCGTTGAACTTGATGCCCTTGCCAATGACCGCTGTGCGGATACGACGGGCAGTCCAATTGTCTGACATCTGTTCACCTCAGTTCTCGGGTTCCCGCCGACCTGCTTCCCGTATTTAACCGCCGCGAACGCCCTACGGGCGTCACTCGCCGACCCTCTCAGTCACTAGGACATGGTCAGCTCTCATGGTGATGGGGATTGGTACAGGTGCCTCGAACAACTCGACGGTGACCTCCTCCTTGCCCTCTGACACCTCGGTGACACGGGCTCTGTTGCCCTTGAAGTGGCCAACTCGAATCTCGACGATGCAGCCGACATCGATTCCCTCGGTGGCCGCCTTCGGCTCCAGGTAATTCGAGACGACCTGCAACGGTGCCTGCCCAGGTAGTACCTTTGTGCAGCCTCGCAACGGCGTGGTGACTCCACCACCCCTGCCGATGAGTTTCTCGACATGGTGCTTGGCGCTCGCCTCGACGAAGATGTAGCCACGCAATGTGTGGGGATGAATGACAGAGAATATTTCTCCTTGTACACTCTCCAGTGAGCCGGTGCCTGAAAGGCGAGCACGAATCTCCTGGGCGATCTTCTGCTCTCGACCGATTGTGGTCTTGACCATGAAGAGGAAGGTCGAGACATCGCCGTACATCTCACCGAGTTGTGGGACGGTGCGTCGCTCTTGCATGACGCTCACTTCGTCCGAGTCCTTGACTTCGTCTGGACTCAATACATTCACGAAGCCTGGGTCAACCCAGATGGCGGCGTCGTAGAGTGTCTTCGGCTCGATTTCCGCGGTGTTGCTGGTGAACAGGATGGGGACCACTTCGTTCAGTCGATTGCCGAACTCGATTCCCCTAGCGGTGCCGGTTCTGATGTGGGTGAGCGAATCGATAGGGATTCCAGTGGAATCATTTATTCGGGTCTTGACCGCGTCGAGGTCAGCCGCATCACCAACTCCGTAGATGCCGTCCCATGTATTTGGGAAGTCAGCGACCATGTCGCTGCGGTTGAGCAGCAATACCTTGTCCTCGTGGCGAACTATTGCGATAAATCCATCAGACATGTCATATCCTCCTTTTTGAGATTATTAGAGTCATGTGGGTTTTCAACTAACTGACGATCCATGCGAAGAACTTGGGCAGTTCGGTGTCCATCAGCCAGAGCATGACGAAGCCGACGAAGCCGAGAACAAACATCCCGATTCCGCATACCACGATGGTCTGGCGGAACTCCATCTTGGTAGGCTTTCGAGCCATCCTGATGATACGGGCCCACGACCCCCTTCCAAAGCTGCGAACCCAAGTCTCGAACTGGTCTTGGCGGACTTGCACCTTCTCCTCGAAAGAGCGATTGCTGGAATCGTGACTGGCCATGTATGAACCCTTAGGGTTCACCCCGACCGGCGACCCCTCTTTAACATCAACGCTGAATTTCAGTTGATGAATTCAAGGCTGCGGTTGCGCATGGTACGCATCTGCTGGTGTGCGTTCGCCCCGAAAATCTGCTGACTCTTGACCCCGGTTAAGACGAGTAGCACTCGAACTTCGTTGCCCATGCTCTCGTCAACCGTGGCTCCCCAGATGATGCGGGCATACGGATTGATTCTCTCTCTAATCTCTTGAGCACACATCTCAGCCTCACCGAGGGTAAGGGAAGGCCCGCCAACAACATTGACCAACGCCCCGCGGGCGTCTGAGATGTCGATGTCGAGAAGCGGAGACTGAAGTGCTTCAGCAGTGGCGACTGCGGCACGGTTCTCGCCGGTCCCCTCTCCAAGTCCAATCATTGCCATACCACCTCCGTTCAACATCACGCTGCGAAGGTCCTCAAAGTCGAGGTTGACCAACCCCTCCTTGGTGATCATCTCAGAGACACCGGCGATGGAACGCATCAGCAACTCGTCAGCGACGCGGAAGGCCGCTTCGATTGGTAGGTCGCGCACGCCCTCAACCTCCAGCAACTTCTCGTTGGGCAGAACCACCACGGTGTCGCACACCTCTCGCAGTCGCTCAAGGCCCCACTCGGCATTCTGCCTGCG
>CAUZJP010000219.1:0-3038 GCA_963580235.1 Candidatus Thalassarchaeaceae archaeon | reverse complement strand
GCGACCACATCAACACTGGTGCCAACCGTCTCGGCCACAGCACAGACTGCAGGCTGCTCAAATGTGGGTGCGAGCGAGGCTATCATACCAGTCAATCCGATGATACCGGCTGAAGGGTGCTCGGTACTTGTCACTAGACCGAGTTTTTCCATCGCGGCTCTATCTTCCGCGCTCGGACAGACCAGATGCACAGCATCGTCGCCCGGCTCGGCCGCCAATCCGGCAAGAATCAACACTCGACCCACGCCGGCCGACTTGCACGCCTCGAGCAGTTCCGAGGCCACTTCCTGTTGACCTGCGGGTGTAATCGGCTGAAAGTTGCTTGAAAGTGTGAGGAGCGTGCCGCCCTTGGGAAGGGTGACTTGGTGAATGTCGAGGCTCGGGGGAATGAGGAAGCCATCGGAATCGAGGGTCGCATGAGGTGGTAGGTCAGGGTGGAGGATCTTCACCACCAACTCGCTTTCGTACCCTTCGACCAGCGAATCGACGACCAGCTTTCCGACATTTCCGACTCCAGGAACCGCTTCAAGCAGCCAATCCGCCTTCGGCAGAGCCTTGTGCCCCTTCGACCAAACCATCCGTGTGCGACTCATTCCTCTTCCTCCGACTTCTCGCCCTCTTTCTCGGCCTTCCCTTCGCCCTTTGAGGCGGGGGTGGGCAAATTGGCGGTCCACTCTGGGTCGGTCACATTCTGGAACTGACGGCGGCGGGCTGCCTGTGGGTCTTCGGGAGAGAACTTCAGCGGCGCTGCTGCTTGTGCGGGGGCGCCACACTGCTTGCAGGTTGTCGTCAAACCATACGCTCCGCAGGCGGTACACTTCTGCGTGCGGGAACGGGCCATCAGATACTCTCCATCAGCAAGTCCGCTCGTCACGGTTCTAAGCGGTTCCCCTCCGAACAGGGCTGTTCAGGCGCGCTCTGCGGTCGCTGAGCCACCGGCACCCTCGATTGTGGGCAGGACTGCGGTCTCCACAGCCTGCCACGCCTTCTCGGCGGCTTTGTAGTCGGTGGCGCGGATTTCGACCCTGTATCGGGGTGCCCCGTCATAGTGGCAGGTTACGACCGTTTCGTCACCATCCGAGGCGGCCTCTTCAGCGGAACTCAACGCCTCTCGAATGACTTCGATTCCTCGCTCGGTGGTCACCACGAGTTCCAAGTGACCCCTGATCTGAACGAAGGGAGGTACGATGTTCTCGATTGCGAGTTCTATGAAGGTCTTGATCCAGTCGCCCTCAAATCCGGCCGTCTCCAGCGCCGAAATGTCAATCACGCTTTCCTCGAAGGCAGCGTACAATTCACCAAAGGCAATAATCAACTCTTCTTGAGTGGTTGTAGTCTCATCATCACTCCAACCTGAACGCTCTCCGACTATCTTCAACAGTTGGCGGGCGCGGTTCTCGTTCTTCCAAGCCTGCATCGCCTCGCGGCGGCGCTCCTCTGAAACCGACTTGAGTGAGAGCTCAACGCTCTTGCGGTCCTTCTTGACCCGGGTGACCTTGGCGACCAGTCGCTGTCCTTGACGAACATGGCTGCGGATGTTCTTGACCCAGCCGGCGGCTATCTCGCCGACGAAGATGAAGCCCTCCTTGTTGCCGTACTTTTCGAGAGAGGCATACGCCCCGTTCTGCTTGATTTTGGTAATGACGCAAACAACCAATTCGCCCTCTTCGGGCCAGTCACCGTAATCGTTTGCCATCTATCACTCACACCGTGTTCACTCGAGCGTCTCAACTGGCGCGGCGGAGATTAACTTCGCCTTCCCACCGGCTGGCTGTACCAGGGTGGCGCCACAGACATTGCACGAGATTCGGGTGCAGGCGCGGTCAAAGATGACCTGTTCGCTGCCGCAATCGCGGCACTGTACGCGGAGGAAATTGCTGTTTGTCATATTTTCACACCTCATTTATCGACGAGTTCGAACTTCTTCGCACGCTTGCACTTGGGGGCATGCGCCTTCCCGGTCTCTGTGCAGCGGTAGATGACATTGACTCGCTTGGTAGGCTTCTCTCGACCCTCTGGCTTGGGACGGGGGAATCCACGGTAACCGGCAGTGACTCTGCGGAATCGTCGCTGACCCCACTTGAGCTCACTCGCTCGGCGCTTCTTGACCCGCTCGACGGTATGCATCGTGTGCTTACCAGCGGATGGACTGTAACGCTTGACTTGCCGGGGACGCTTCACCATGCAACTTCCTCCATCGCCCTATGGGCGAGTCGCCCACCGACGGTCCCTATATGAATGGGTCGGCCGAAGGTGGCAACGGTATCGCATGACACAGCAGTTGAAATCCAACTATTTCAATGCTGAAAAGGTGCTACCAATCCTACCCGTCAAACAAAAAAAATACCCGTCCGCCATCTCACTTCGGCTCGGTGAAGTTTCATGGCCTTAGTCCGATTCGGATGACCCGATTGAGATGGGTCCAGAGCAAGATTTGCTGCTTCACTTCTGGTGGCCATTGGCGGCAACCCCGCTTGCAATCGCCCTGATGATTGCAAAAGATCCACCCCGCAGGTGGGCTGGACGGCTTCTCGGCCTCGCCATTTTCGCTGCTGTCATTCTGCAACCAAACCCGCTGAGCACATCGCTCGAAGGTTGGACGCTGCACATCTTCCTCTCGATTCTCGGACCGACCCTACTCGCTGGCATGGGGCTCCTCGTCGCCCTATTCTCCGGCCCAATTCCGGTAGCCCCCCTCCCACGCGGACTGCGACCCGTCGGACTGGTGATGATTCTCGCATCCGTCGTCTGGTTCATGTTCATGCTCTTTGAGAGTCGCCCCTTCCTCGACGGCCTCGAAAACCAGTGGTGGCAGCACCTTGTCACCAGCCTACTCACAATCTCAGTCATAGTAAGCGGCTTTGCCGCCGCCTTCGCCTATGTGATGGGCGACGAAAGGCTGCGAGAGAGCGCCATCATGACCGGTTTGTCTCTAACTGCCTTTGGACTTCTCATCTACCTTCTCGCTGAAGGCACCGCGTCTGACGACCCGGTCTTTTGGCGGTCGGCATCGTGGGGTGTGCTCGGTGATTTGGCGG
>CAUZJP010000218.1:0-3039 GCA_963580235.1 Candidatus Thalassarchaeaceae archaeon | reverse complement strand
GGATGCCAGAATTTGATGTCGTCATTGTCGGCGCCGGGCCGGTCGGTGGATATCTCGGTCGCCGACTTGCCGAGGGCGGTCTCAAGATATTGATGCTTGAAGAGCACGATGAAATCGGTCGTCCCTTCCAATGCGCTGGTCTAGTGACTCCTGCAGCGATGGATAGGGTGTCACTCGAATCCACAATCCTCTCATCGGTACATGGAGCCAGAATCCACAGCCCGGGCGGCATCTGCGTGAAGGTCGGCACGCCCGACCGAATTCGCACCCACATCGTCTGCCGCAAGATGTTCGACGAAGGCGTGGTCAGGCAGGCGATCGATGTCGGCGCATCTCTCTGGCTCGGCTCCAAACCGGAATCAGCGGAGGTATACGACTCAGGGGTCCGCCTCATCGTATCGCGTCGGGGTACCCCGACGGAAGTGACCTGCAAGTTACTGTGCGGCGCCGACGGGGCGCACTCATGGGTCCGCCGCCACTTCCGCATGGGGCGGCCGAAGGAGATGATGATCGGATTCCAAGCCGAAGTGGTTGGCTACGGCGGTGAGGAAGGCTTCCTCGACATGTACACAGGTGATTTGGTCGCTCCCGGCCTCTTCGCATGGGCCATCCCGAGCGGCAGAAGTTGGCGAATCGGGGTTTGGGCGAGACCCTCCGACCTCAAGGGCAGAAGTTGCGAGCATCTCTACGACGCACTCATGAGTCACCCTGCATGGGCTGAGAGATTCGGAGACTGCAAGGAAGTAGGTCGCTATTGCGGCCCACTCCCGTGTGGTTTGGTCTCCAAGCCTAGCAAAGAGCGTGTGACTCTCTTTGGTGATGCAGCAGGTCTGTGCAAACCCACAACTGGGGGTGGCATTGGGCCGGGTTTCGAGCAAGTCGACTTGGTATTGGAGAAGTTATTGGAGGCGGTAGAGGGCGACCGTCTCTCTGCAGCGCAGTTGAAGCGAATTTTCAAACCGCTGATGGCGATGAAAAAGGAGCAGGAAAGAGCCCGTGTCCTGCGAGACCTCTTCCTCACAGATTGTGATGATGAATCCCTCGAGAGGACTTTCAGAACATTCGCCAAACCAGAGGTGGTTGAAATCATCAATCAGTTCGGAGAAATCGAAAAGCCGGTTCCACTCGGCATCAGGATGCTGAAGGATGTCCCCGAGTTCAGGCCGATGGCAGCAAAAGCGACCTGGGCGCTGCTGAAAGGGTGAGTGAATGGCTGATTGGATACATCTTAGGTTTCGGTTCCCGCCCTTCGATGAGCCTGCACACAAGGCCTCAGAATTGCCAATTGCTGATGTTTGCTGGCTTGCGGGCGATGAAACGACAGAACTCAACATCGGTACGGAGGAGAGCTGGTTCGTTCACCGTTCTCGGGTCGGTTCGCCGCCGAGGGATGCCATCAACATGCAATCCCCGCCAAGTTCCGAAAAATCAGAAGAACGCCCCCTCTCCCGTTCCGGTTGGGCTCTCTCCCCTCACCCGATGCATCAAGTGGCGCGGAAGTTGATCCCATATGCGGTCAGCTTCCTCATTCTCGGCATTGTGGTCCACTCCCTTGAGCCGGTCCTCCTACGCTGGGGGGTCATGACTGAGTCACTCGCCGGCAGTGTGCGATTCGGCATGCTCGAGTATCCTGTGCTGTTCGTTGCAGCAGCACCGCTGGTCGTCACTCCAATCATTCTGCGGGTGATGGCGAATGTGGCGGATGTCAGAAGACAGAGGCGCTTTTCCCGCAATCCACCCGCCTCGCCCAAGATTACCATCGAGGAAGCCGTTGCCGACCAACCAGTTCGATTCACCTGTGAATTCCCGGACTCACTAGAAGTGATTTCAGCCAAGGCGTGGCTTCGCGTCGGTCTTCTCTCCCCGGATAGGGTCGCTTGGATGACAGCGCATGGTCTCTCACCTGATGCTAGACCACCCCCTGGCCTGTCCACTCCACTGCCTGATGGTTGGATGCCGCGAGGTGCTGACGGGTCGGGAGTCGGCGAATCGACCCCCTTGCTCATCGGGCAAGGATCATCCCAACTGTTTCAGGAACCCATGAGGCTGCGTGCTGAGGGCAGACCGGTCACACTTCAGAGCGGGTTGAATGAGGTTGAGATGCCGGAAGGGCCATGGCCAGGAAGTGAATATGGGTCGCTTGTCAGTATCCACTATGAGTTGGTATTTTCTTTGAAATTCACTAAAGGACGTACTTTACACTGGATACACCCACTCAATGTATCCGCAGGCGACACACCTCATCAGGTACCAAACCCAATCATTGATTCCGGCCGTCTTGAGTCGTCAGTTTCCCCCGACTCAGAGCATGAATCTTGATGGGTGTAAACCTTCTCGGCCCATTCATGGAGGCGCGCCGTTGGTCAGCTTTTGGACTGACACTCATCATGCTGGTGTCGGGTTGCATCGGCCCATTTGCCAATAACGATGTAGAGCCCGCCGATGAGGAAGACCTACCACCAGTTCTGACCTTCAACGGTGTCAGTGACATCGATTGGGGTTCACTTGTACCGGTATCGGGAACAATCTCCGACGAGTCACCAACCACTGCGACCGTGACCATCTCCTTCTCCATCCCGTGGGGCACCTTGTATGAGACTCCAGATGCCAACGGCGCATGGGACTTCAACATGGCCGGTTTGGCACCGGGTGACTATTCAGTCACCGTGTCAGCAACCGATGCAGCCGGCCAGTCCTCTGAATCATTCACAGAGAACTTCACTGTAAGATCGCCGGTGGAATCGCAAGCCCAAATTACAATTTGGAGGACCCAAGTATGGTACGAGGAGGGCGAGGAAGTACAGGTGACCGGACAGGTGGAGCACACCTACCTCGAAAGCTGCACCGTCACGATGTTCTACGACAGCGGCGACGAAATCTCATCCGACGCGATATCCTTCGATGGCACCTCTGGATTCTTCAGCCTCTCTCTTGGGGAACTCCAAGGTAGTGTCAACGGCACCGCACAGAGCGATTGTGGTCTCTTTACCGAGTCGACTGCATCGGTCTCCTTCCAAGTGAGTCCTTTGGATGAGCAGG
>CAUZJP010000217.1:0-3108 GCA_963580235.1 Candidatus Thalassarchaeaceae archaeon | reverse complement strand
GATGAGAGATGGCATCTGAAACACTCAAGTTCCGGATTTTCCGTTCGGATGACTTTCCGAAATCGATGTGGATTGCATCTATCGCCGTACTGATGAGAAGCAGATTTGCCCCTATAGACTGTGCGATAAGAGAGGATACGCGGTCTTTGTCAATGACCGCTTCAACACCATCGAATCCGGACTCCCCCAATGCCACGGGGATACCACCCCCCCCTGCACAGAGCACCACCGCACCCGCTTCCAGCAGGGCGTTGATTGCGTCTGCATCCAAGATTGATTGGGGGAGGGGGGAGGCGACGAGGCGACGAGGGCCCCCTGCCGTCACGCCGACATTCCAGGCTTCTGGAACCGCACCCAAATCATCGATGAATGGCCCTATCGGTTTTGATGGATGGGCGAATGCCGGATCATTTCGGTCAACCTCCACGCGGGTCAAGATGGTCGCCACCTGTTCGTGGCGCCCCCTTCTAGTCAGCACACTGTCGAGCCGTGTGGCGATTTCATGGCCTAGAGTCCCTTGTGTTGCGGCAACCCAATGGTCGAGGCCGGCTGGCTCCGGGCCACCCTCTCGTCGGTCAAAGAGGGCCTCCTCCATGAGCAGCATCTCGCCGACTTGAGGGCCGTTTCCGTGTGTCAGTACGACTCGGTAGCCCGCTTCCAAGAGGTCGACCACGTCTTCGAGCACCGCTTCCATCGCCCGCTCGGCTGCGGTGCTGGCATCACTGCCTGCGGCAGCGGGATCTGACAGCGCGTTTCCGCCGACGGCATACACTGCAAGACGGCGTGAGACGGCACTCGGAACATCGGACAACGAAACTCCCCGTTCTTGCGGACACCGTTTCAGCCATCAATGTATTCAGCCGTATTCTGCGTCCGGTTCAAATGGGCGAGGCCAATCGGGTGGGCGAAGGTGAGTAATTTGGTCAAGGAACTATTCATCGGAGATGTGCAGGCGGGCGACCATGACGGTCAATCCGTCGAGCTCAAGGGGTGGGTTCATCGGGCCCGTGGCTCCAACAAGATTTGGTTCATTGTCCTCAGAGATTCTACCGACTACATCCAGTGCGTCATCAAGCGGGATTCTGTGGGTGACGAGTCGTTTGAAGCGCTGCGCAGCGCTCTCATCGAATCGAGTGTGATTCTGAATGGCGAAGTGAATGTCGATGAGCGTGCGCCCGGTGGCCACGAAATCGTGGTCAGCGCCGGGGAAATCATTGGACCAGTCAACCCTGAGAACCCCTTTCCCATTACTGAGTCTGCAATGGAGAACACTGACGGAGGCGAAACCGAGTTCCTTCTCGACAACCGCCACCTCTACCTGCGCACCGGCCGAATGACGAACATGCTCAAGATTCGTTCGAGTGTCTTTGGCGCAATCCACTCCTACTTCAGAGAACGGGACTTCATCGAATACCAGGCACCCAACTTCGTCGCCGGCGCAGTCGAGGGAGGCTCGACTCTGTTTGAAGTGCCATACTTCGGCAGAACGGCCTACCTGACTCAATCTTGGCAACTGTATGCAGAGGCGGCCATGCCCGCCCTCGAGCGGCTCTACACGATGGCACCCTCATTCCGCGCCGAAAAGAGCCGAACCCGCCGACATCTGACCGAGTTTTGGCACGCTGAGATGGAGATCGCCTGGGCTGGAAACTCCGATGTCATGGAGCACGGTGAAGCCCTTGTCCGGAACATTGCACGGACCATCTTGGATGAGAGGTCGGAGGAACTTGAGGACCTAGGCCGAGACCTCGACTTGGTTGCTCGCTACGCCGATAGCCCATATCCGAGAATGCGCTACGACGAGGCGGTTGAAACGCTGCAGGGAATGGGTGTCGACATCGAGTGGGGGCAGGATTTGGACTACACGAAGGAGAAGGTGCTGACGGCTGATTTCGATGTCCCGCACTTCCTCACCCACTACCCCAGAATCGCCAAGCCGTTCTACCACCGACCCGACCCTGACGACCCGAAGTATGTGCTCTGTCACGACCTTCTGGCTCCCGAGGGATATGGAGAGATCATCGGAGGGGGCGAGAGGACCTGGTCGGAGAAGGAGATTCTCGAGCGTATTGACGAGGAGGGGACTCCGCGCGAGCCGTACGAGTTCTACATCGATGTGCGACGCTACGGCGGCGTGCCTCACGGCGGCTTCGGATTGGGTGTAGACCGGGTCTGTTCATGGTTGGCCGGAGCCGACCATATCCGCGAAGTGATTCCGTTTCCGAGGGACTCGAGAAGAGTCACTCCGTGAAAGCATAGATTGGGCTGACATGCTCATGAGAGCGGTGCGTCGAATCCTTCGTCGAGTGGGTCAGGAAGTTCTGACTCGGTCTCCATCCCGCTGCTCTGGCTGCCGGCTTCGGCCCCACTTTCTGCTCCTGAGCCATCCATTGCGCTACTGCGTTGCTCTGACTTCGGCTCCTGCTGAGTGACCAAAAGGGCTGCGAATGCACCTATGCAGAACAGGATGACGATTGCAAACGCCTCCTGGGAGATGCCACCGGCGTTGCTGGTCAAACGGATGATGAGGAGGATGGCAGCAGTGAAGATGAGCGCCGCGGGAATCACTCGGCGGCTCTCCATCGATGGGCGATGCCGCCGACCCCTTGATGAACCCCGCCCATCTTGAAGCATCATGGACTTCTCCGTCGACACAGGTCCAAGAAAGTCGGGCGGGGCTTCGTCCGGCTCCTGTAGTGGCTGGCTGATGACGGCGGTTGCCTCGTGGGGTGAGTCTACCGAAGATGCATTCGACCAATGCCTCGTAGAACTCGGACTAGGCGATTCCCGTCTCATCCGGATGGAGGGGGCGATGTTGCCCATGGGATTCTCACCCGCACCACCCGCAGACCTCGCCATGGGTTCTCTCGTGGAGTGCCATGTCGCGCAGGCCCACGCAGAGGACGGCGGAACGGCCTCGGCAGGTGTGACATGGGCGGAGTGCGTGACCCCAGAGGGTGATGAATGCGCAATCGTCGCGACACTGTCCACGGACCTGCCTTACGAGGAGACTGAATTGATGCTGAAGCGTGAGTTGAAGCGAATAATGTCGAGCCGGGACTTGGAGGTCGTCCGTCACGATATGGCGGTTGACGAAGTCACTGCGGC